>JAGNEZ010000008.1:0-85284 GCA_018003015.1 Phycisphaerae bacterium
AAACCCAACCGCCCACCATCCCTCCACCGCCCCCGCCCAGCGTCCTCCGCCAAACCAGCTTCGCCGGCCCCCCAAACCCCCCTCCCCCACAATCGCCTTCTCCGCCCGCCCTTGATAGAATCCCTTCGTCCGAAGACCCAGGGGGATGCCCCAGAAAAGACCGTCAGGTGGATGGACCCATGAAGCTGGATGCGAATCTTCTCCGCGTGCTGCCGGCCGCCCTTCTCATCACCCTCACCACCCTCGGGAATCTCACCGCCTCCGAGCCTGCCACCACCAGGCCGGATGCAGCGGCCACACCCCCGCGATTCCTCATCATCGCCCCACAGCGATTCCATGAAGCCCTCAAGGAGTACACCCGCTCCAAACAACAGGCTTTCACCGTCGAACTGACCAGCCTCGAGACAGCACTCGCCGACAAGGACTCGGGCGATGATCCGGAACGGCTCAAGCGCTTCATCTACCACATCTGGAAAACCCGTGGGCTCCGCTACGTGCTCCTCGTCGGTGACGCCGACGTCCTGCCCGTGCGTTACATGGTCCTCGATCGGATCACGCCACCGGCCTTCGACTACGCGTTCTACCCCAGCGACCTGTACTACGCCGACCTGGCCAAGCCGGACATGCATTTCGAGGACTGGAACGCCAAAAAGGACGGCTTCCATGCCCGCTACTTCGGCGAGGTCCGAGGCGAAAAGAATAAGAAAGACCCCATCAACTACGACCAGATCGACTACCGCCCTGAGATTGCCGTCGGACGCTGGCCGGTCAGTACCCTCGAGGAGGTCCGCCTCCTCGCGAAGAAGTCAATGGCCTACGAAGAATCACTGCGTGGGCCTGATAAAGACCCCCGGCGAGCAGCGTTCTTTGTCGTGGGGGGATGGGTTGACGTACGCGACCGCATGAGCCGCATCGCCGCCCGGTTGCCGTCAGCCTGGGTGATCGAAAAACGATACTACGCAGACAAAGGCCAGACCGCTTCAACACCGCCACCTGATGAGAAGAACGTCGTCGACCTGCTGAACTCGGGCGTCCGGCTGGCTCTTCACGCCGGTCACGGTGAGGACCTCCACTGGAACGATTCCCTGACCGTCAACAGCATCGGCAAGATCCACAACGCCGGCCATCTGCCGATCCTGCTCTCCGCCGGCTGCCTCACCGCGAGATTCGCCACACTACCCCCCTACGAGCCGTACGTCGATCTCGAAGGACGCCCCCACGTCGGTTCGGACCACGGCGAAGTCTTCAGCGAACCACCTCTGCCGCCGGCCCCCTACCAGACCGGAGCCTACAACCGCACCAGCCTGGGCGAGCAGCTCCTGCGGGCCAAGCCGGATGGCGCTGCGGCCTACTTCGGATGCAACACCGGCAGTCAGCCGTGTGGCATGACCCTGCTGGAGGGCTTCATGGACACCTTGGCCCGCCAGGCCGATCCACGCCTCGGCGATTGCTGGGCCGGTGCGATCGCCTACTACTACGAACATGAGAATCTCGCCCGGCTCAAACCCAACAACGACTGGTATCCGCCCAGCATCTTCTTCCAGGGAATGAAGTTCATGCTCTTCGGCGATCCCACGCTGCCAATGCCCGGACGACCACCCGCCCCGGGATCGCAGCCTGCCAGCCCGAAACTGGCTCGCGAGTAGCTGCCCACGAGGGCCGCCAGATCCACTGCCTACGGCGAGTGGTTCATCCATCCCGGCGTCGGAGCCATGGCCCCCCAGGCAACTGACCCGTCGGGATAGCGACCGTAGGACACATCGGCCGCCTGCGTGCCGAAGACGATCTGGTCAACCGGGGTGACTCCGTCCACCGCGTAGAGGCCGATCTCGTCGCCGCTCTTGCTCAGTTTGAAGTTGACGTGCATCCTGCCCAGGGTCGGAAGCTCGTCGGCCCAGAACACCAGATGCCCCCCCTCAGGAATAATCACCCCTTCGGGAATGCGACCTTTGGTCGGATCAGCGAAATCGTCCGTCAGGCTCATGCCGCCCATGTCAACGGCAAAGGGGTTGGGGTTGTACACCTCGATCCAGTCCGAGTAAACACCGGGAAGATCCGGGTTCACAATCGTCGTCTCGTTGTCGGCCATGAACTCGTTGACCACCAGGGGAAGCGCCGGAACGCTGAAGACCCCTTCAACCAGGGCACTCCATTGCCCGTTGCTGTACAGCCGGGCCTTGACCGTCATGGGGCGGTCAATCACCACCGTCGTGCGAACCTTCAGCGTGCCGGTCAGTTCCAGGTCGAAGCTCAGGTCGTCGCTCGTGACCGAGCACTGGTGAACCTCGACCGCCAGAACGTTGCGGCCTCCGGCGACGCAGAAGGAAGGATCCATCGTCCCGGCGAAATACGTCGTCTCATTGGCGCCCTCCGCGCAGGTACTGGCCAATCGCCGGTAGTGCCAGCTCGACGGCATGTTGGTCGTGGCCGGCGGCGTCCGGCCATTGAGATGGATGACCGCCCCGTCATCGCGCAGGATCCTGTACTGCAACTGGGTGCATACCGCGCCCACGGGCACGTCGAATGACTTGCGGAAGTAGGTCGTCACGAACTTGTTGGAGGGGTACGGCCCGTAGCTGACCGTCGTGACCTCGTCGTGCTCCGCAGGGCTGTAACCAAACTGAGCGTTCCCTTCCTTCCAGCCGCCGTCGGCGAAATCCGTGGCCGTCCAGGCGGTGCCCTGATCGGAGCCGTCGTCCAGGTAGAGCCACCTCGAGCCGGTCGGGATGAACGTCACGTTGGACGTACTCTCGGTGGCTGTCAATGCCGCGGGCGACACCGCCCCGCCCCGCAGTCGGGGATCGCTGCCGTCGACCGTGTAGTATACGGTCCCCGAGGCGCCGCTCGGCTTCGACAGCGTCAGAATGAAACCCGCCTCGACACTCCCCCCGGTCTGGCTCAGCAGCGGCGCGGGCACCGTCGGATACCAGCCGTGGCTGGTGAGCTGATTCAATACCACGGCGTTCCGCTCCGGGAAGTAGGTGTTCATGATCCAGTTGATCTCGGGAATCCAGTGATCGTTCCGATTGAGCGGCGGATACCTCTTGGCGTCTCCCCAGCGAGCCGACTCGGCGATAATGGCCAGGTCAATCTGACTCGCGCGGGCCTGGAATCGGGCGACGTTCTCCGACACGGTCAGCGCTCCGCCGTTGAACATGTGCTTCTGCACGCGGTCGCCGAAACGCGTGCGATACTCCAGGTTGGCCGCAAGGCGCTGGTGCAAGTATTGGGGGTTGAACGCGCTGAACTCCGATCCGGCGGAGAAGGGCCCGGTCCGATCCTCGTTCACGTTGAGCAGCGTGTGCTCGTTATCATGCCTCATGAACTTGAAGCCCGACGGGTCCACGCGGTTGTAGATCGCGTACATGTTGTTGGGCCGAACGTTGCCCAAAAAGGCGGAAACTGGACCATCAAGGTCGCCGGTAAAAAACGTGAGCAGGTTGTAGTCGATGGTGTTGTCCACATCCACCAGGACCTCGTAATCGGGGTTGCGGCTGCCGTCCGGATTGAGGCCCTGCACCTTGTAGTAGGCCTCGTTCGAACTGAAGCCCGCCTGACAAGCCTGCCACAGCCGGTACCAGGCGCTCATGTTGCCGTCCGTGGCGTAGATCGTGTACGGACCTGCGTCCACCTTGACTACGTCGTAGTCGTCCGCATCCCCGCCCAGGTAGGAGGCCGCGAAGTCGGCCTGGGCCCGCTCCTGCGTCTCGAAGATACCCCAGTACTGACCGTCCAGGTACAGATGATAGTACCGGCTGCGCGTGTAGGGCTGGCCCATCGCGCCTTGCGTGTCGCGCGCAAAAAGGTCCCGGATCATGGTATTGCGCGAGTCCCCGCCAAAGCTCCAGGAATAGTTCTGGTCGGTGCGAAGGTCCATCTTCCAGAAACTGCTCACGCCTTCGGTGTCAAACAAAGGGTACTCCAGCGACTTCTGGCCGTACGCGGCCCTGAAAAACAACCGGAACGCATGCTTGGGATTGTCCCCGCTGCGGCTGTATCCGCCTCGGATCCGCAAGCCGGCGTTGATCTGGAAGCCGGGTGCGCCGTCCGG
This sequence comes from Phycisphaerae bacterium, assembly GCA_018003015.1. Classification (NCBI taxonomy): domain Bacteria; kingdom Pseudomonadati; phylum Planctomycetota; class Phycisphaerae; species Phycisphaerae bacterium. Next base: position 4,052 of record JAGNEZ010000008.1, read on the forward strand.
GTGGATCAACTCGACCGAGACCGGGCGCTCCCAGGCTTCGCCATCCCCCGAGGCGTGGGTGTAGATGCCCGTACTCGCATCAAACAGGTGCTTCAGGTCGGTCACCAGCGAAATGGACGGGATCGCAAGCAGGGCATCGTCGATCAGGCTGGAGTAACGCGCGCTGTTCACGATGTCCGGGTCCATGCCGTAGTCGAACACCTGGCCGCTCACCCAGCCCGAAGGCCAGCCGGCCGGGGCCTGCCCGTTCGCCGACTGGGTGACGATATCGCCCAGGAACAGGTAGGTGTGCGTCATAACCTCCGAGGGAAGCCAGTGAGGCCGGAAGCCCGCGGCCCGCACGACGCTCGTACGACCAACGGCGATCGGACCGGTGTAGAGAATGCCGCTGGCCTCCGAGGGCGTGGACCCGTCCACCGTGTACCGGATCTCCGCACCAGGAGTCGGGCAGGAAAGTCTCAGGCTGAACGGCGCGCTTCGGAAACCTCGCGCCTGGTCAAACTCCACCGGCCGAACGAAATCCACCACCCCGGGTACGTTCGGCTCACCGGGCGTCGGCTGCGGAAGATACTGGGCCAGGAAACTGTTGCTCGAGATCACCAGTTCCGGCAGGATGACGAAGTCCCCGTCCGATGCCGCGTTGTTCAGGCCGTGGACGGCCAGCACATTCCGGCCCGCCTTCAGTTTGTCCTGGCAACCGGGAAGGTTGATCTCCTCATACACCGCCGCCGCCTTGGCAGTCCGGACGGCCGTCGCCGCGGCATCCCAGGAAAGGATGCCCGGCGCATTCCGGCGAGCCACTTCCTCGCCGTTCAGAAAGGCCACGAAACCATCCCCGTACTTCATCCGCAGAGTCACCCGGGTATACCCGGCGGGATCATCAAAGTAGAACGGGACGCGCATCCACATCGAGCTGTTGACGTTCAGCATGGCCGGCCCCACGTCGGTCGCCAGATCGGCCCCCAGGCTGCCCAACGTCAAACCGCCGTTCACCGCGTCACCCACCAGCCGGAATGCGCCCGACGAGAATGCCTCGTAGTACCCCTGCGCAGCGTACAACTCAACCGACGAACTCCCGTTGTATTCGAAAAACACCAGACGCACGGCGTAGACCCCCGGCTCAGTGATGACCAAGGGAGTCAGCGTGTCGCCTTCGCTGCGCAACGCCGGATACGAGGCGGTCAGGGTCTGGGTGCCACGACTCATCGTCAACCCGAACCCGTCATCGCTGGTCACCCCGATCGTCCACTCGCCCGCGGCCGGTATGACCACCGAACCGGTGGCCAAAACAACAAAGTGATCGTAGTCCCGGGAGGAATCCAAACCTGGAAAAGGCAAGTCCCCAGCGAAATGGCCGCCTCCTCCACTGTTGACGAAATTCACGGTCGAGGCCCGAGACGTCACCACGGAGGTCCGCTTGCTCGGATCACTGATGACCGCCTCAGCCGTGGCCAGGCTGGTCACGGCCAGGTTCGCGGTGTAGACCGTCACCTCGAAGCTGGTCGGGAGCGAACTGAAGCCGAGGCCGGTCTGGCCCGTGTCCCAGGTACCGTCCGGGAAGTCCTCCGCCGTCCAGCCTTGCTCCAGAGCCGCATCCTCCGCCCTGGGAACGTGATACCAGGCCTGGGCTCGAATCGTGACCGGCCGCATGGAAAGCTGAGCCAGGCCATAGGAGACATTGGTCAGCTGCTCGGGAGCTCGGGGCGCAAAGGAGTGCAGCACCGTCTCGCCGTCAGGTAGCACCAGCGCCAGGTACTCGCCGCCCTTGTCCAGCTGGAAGCTGGTGTGCAGCGGACTGCCAGACTCGTGACGGTCTTTCCCCGAGGCAAAGACCACAAGGTACTCGCCGCGCGGTAGACCGACCGGAGGGAAAACCCACTTCCGGAGATCAGAGGGATCATCGGTCAAAAACCAGCCACCAAGGTTCAGAGCCGGCTGGCAGGGATTGTAAATCTCGATCCAATCCGGGTGGTCGCCGTCTTCATCCTCCAGGCCCGAGTCGTTGGAGGCCATGAACTCCGAGATCGCGGCCAGGGGCAGGTCCGTGCCCGGATAGGGACGCCCAGACCCCGAAAGACAAGCCCTGAAGATGGCTAGATCCTGCTGGTCAACATAGTCATGCCCCGCTAGTCGTGCATCCAGACAGGCCGGATTCGTCTGAGGAACACCGTACCCGCTGAAACACCCCTGCAGATACCCGAAATCCTCCTGGTCAACGTCCCCATCGTGATCGAAGTCGCAAGGCACACAGGCGCAGTCCCCGGCCCGCGCGATCCGGTCGGTCATGGCCACCAATCCGGCCGGAACGGCAACGACCCATAAGAACACGGCCCGATCGAGCCATTCGCGACAACCCGCTCTCCGCATCGTGATCCCTCCCGCCGAACACCCTCTCATTCGGCATCGGTCTGCGATTCCAGACAGGATGTCAGACGGTTAACCTCCGCCCCCGCCGCGACGACGCCGGGCATGGAACCAATGAGCAGTCAAAGGCAATCTGTCCAAAACGTATTCTATCGTTCAATCGATGACATGTTAAGGGCAGACTCCAGACGCCCCCGCATTGACGCCGCTATTCCCATCCGTTACTACCTCCCCAAAGGAGACTCCCCATGCTGACCTCCCTTGCCCTACTCGCGTCCCTGGCCGCCCTCGCCGCGGAGCCCTCCCCGGCCGCGCGGCAACTCCTGACCGACGCCGATGCCCGCATCCAGAAACACCGAACCGCCGACGCCGTGATCAAGCTCACACCCAAACCCGGCGAGACCCTCGCCGCCGGCACAAGGGTCCGAATCGAGCAGGTCCGCCACGCCTTCCTGTTCGGCAGCAACGTGTTCAACCTCGGTCGGCTCCGCACGCCACAAGACAACGAGGCCTACGCCCGCCGCTTCGCCGAACTCCTCAATTTCGCCACCCTGGCCTTCTACTGGTGGAGCTACGAACCCCAGCAGGGACAACCGGCCTACGAACGCTCACGCCGCGCCGCCGAATGGTGTTGGGAGAACGGCATCGTACCCAAGGGCCACCCGCTCGCCTGGAACTGGGCCGATCCTCCCTGGTTGCCCGACGACCTCCACGCGGTCATGAACATGCAGCTCACCCGCATCAGCCAATGCGCCCAACACTTCAAGGGTCAGATCCAGTACTGGGACGTAGTCAACGAGGCCACCCACTACGACCGCCCCGAACTCAAGAACAAACAGGCCGTCAAGCTCACCGCCGCCATCGCCAAGATCGGCGTCGGCCCCTACGTCCGCAAGGCCTTCCTCGCCGCCCGTCAGGCCAGCCCGCAGGCAAAACTGATCATCAACGACTATCGGCTCGACGCCGATTTCGAGAACCGCGTCCTCAAGCAGCTGGTCGACGAAAGCGGCGAGAAACTCTACGATGTCATCGGCCTGCAATCCCACCAGCACGGCGGAGCGATACCCGCCGAGACACTCTGGGCAGCCTGCGAGCGATTTGGAAAGTACGGCAAACCCCTGCACTGGACCGAGACAACCTTCGTCTCCGGCGAACAAGGTTACAACCTCGCCGAGACCCGCCCAGGCTTCAAATGGGACTCCACCCCCGAAGGCGAAAAACGCCAGGCCGAAGACGTCACCCGCTTCTACACGCTCCTGTTTAGCCACCCGGCCGTCGAGGCCATCACCTGGTGGGACTTCAGCGACCAGGGCGCTTGGCAAAGAGCCCCGGCCGGCCTGCTTCGAAAAGACATGTCGCCCAAACCGGCCTACCAGGCCCTCCTCAAGCTCATCAAAGGTAAGTGGTGGACCAAAACCGAAGCCGTCGTCGAACAGGACGGCACCCTTCGCTTTCACGGCTTCTACGGCCAATACAAGGTCACCGTCGGCGAGGGGGAAAAGGAACGCAAAGGCCTGTTCACACTCAAGCCGGGAACAGGCGAGCCAATCCCGGTCGAGCTTCAGTAAGCCTCCACCTCTCGTCACCAGCCGACTCAACGGTGACTCACGCCAGCCAGCCCGCGAGAAGACGCACCCCGCGCATCCAGGTCATCACCCTGCGCGTTAAACCCGCGGTCGCGGAACGGGCAACGTGTTCTTGCATGAGATACCCTGCTCGGTCCAGAAGCGTCCAGGCAACCTGACCGACGGAACTCATCGAGACCCGTAGACAACACGCGCCCCATACACGAAACACAAGCAAAGAAAGAAAACGACCAACGAGTGCATTCCGAACCGTCAAACCCACACGCGAGCACCCGGTCGCGTCTCCGCAGCACACCAAACCCACCGGCTGGCCGATGCCGTCGAAACCATAAGTACCGCTGGCTAGCCCGCTTCCGGACAACACCGAGCGGCTCATTGGCTTCGTTTGGCGCTGGCCCTTAAGCAGCCGACCGCAGTCAGAACCCGTTACCAGTGGACCAGGGACGCTTCCGGCCTCAAAATGCAAACAGCACAACCAACCCTTGAACCGGCACCAGCTCCGTTCCGCCGGCTACCGCGAGGCAGACCCGTTCACCGGAGGCGGATTGTCCCGCTCGAAATTGAAATCCACCCGGCGCTGGTCCAGGGGCGCCAACGGACACAGTCTCTGGTTGACACCTTCCTGGTACCAGAAAGCGACACTGCAGTAATCGTTGGCCATGTTGTTGGCATGCCCGTGCTCCAGCGAGACCCGGATCGACTTTCGAAATCGCAACGGATCCGTGAGGTAGAACCGGTACATGCCGTTCGTGCCCCACCACCGGTAGCCGCTTCGGTTCTCGACGCAATGGAACCCGGTGTAAGGACCACTGTATTCGCGCGGCGGAGAGGCCCCGCCTCCAAAGATCTCTTCCGTGCCCGTGCCGTGGATGGACGGCGGAAACTCCTCGCCATCGATGAACACCATGTCGTCGCCCTCGCCCCACCAGCCGCGATGAGCGTTGACCACGGTCAGAAAGTACCCCACGAACTGCCCGTTGCCTTCCACCTCCAGGATCGTGTAGTTCTCTTTGCCGGTCGTGTTGCGGGCCTCCTTTCCAGCCTCGACCCGAGAGATGGCCTTGGTCGGCCGCTCCCGGTTCCACTGCGCGTGCAGCCGCCCGGCTTGCCCGGCGACGCCGGCCGCATCACCGTACAACTGGTAGTCGATGTGATACCAGATCCGGGCGTTCACGCCGCCTTGGTTCTCAACCTCGATCCGTGCTCCACGACTGAACGGCATGGGCAGGTAGCAGTTGAAACCCCACGAGTTCTGGGCTTCAACTTCAAAACCCAGATTCGTCGTGAAGGCCAACGAACGAATAGGCCGGATCTGACCGTTGCTGATGCCGAACAAGTCACCCAGCGGCACTTCGATACTGGGCTTGCCCGCCCCGTCCCAATAGGCCCGGAGCACCAGCCCGCGAATCAGGTTCAGCCTCGGCACCTCCCCGGCATCGATGTAGGCCCAGTAGAAGTGCTTGACACAACCCGCCTCCTTCTCCTCCAGCAGCACCTCGGTCTTGCCGGCTGGAATCACCAGCCAGTCCGCGTTCCCCCCGGTGCGATCCCAACTCGAAGCCCGCTTGCTGCGGAAATCGCGCAGCACACACACGTCAGACAGCAGGCCGCCGTCCGCCGGCTTCAATCCCGTCTGAGCCGTGAGGATCGCGCTCGGGAGCATGAAGGATATGCCCAATACCATGCATCGATACCTGTACCTTCTCCCGACAAGCATGCCGTTCGCCTCCCTGTTCTCTATCCACGATCAACCCGTCCGTCCAACGCCTCACTTGCCGGCCAAGCCGCCCCCCAGCCGCTCGATCATCGCCGCGATCATCGCCCGACGCTCATAGATCGGCCGCGAGTCAAACGTGTAGTCGGTCATACTCGCAGTGATCTCCCTGGGAACCTGCAACAGCCTCCTGGCCTCGGCAATCCGTTCCGAGCTCGCCCCTGCCGGCTGAGCGTCCAGCCGGTTCTTCAGAATGTGAAGATAGTCCACGTCTTCAACCCCCTCCCGGAGCATCTCCCACCGAATGCTGCTCACCGGTCCGTCCAAGACCGCCTTGTCACTGCCCCCGGCAGCCGCAAGCGGAGGATACAAAAACCGCCCGTCGCCGTTGCCCCAATACAACTTCGTACCCTTCGGCGTCGAGTAGCCGCTCACGTAACCCATCGGGTCTTCATAAGGATTCTGCAGCGAATCCGGAAAGGCCGCACTGCTCGTCCAGTAAGTGCTCGACCAAATCAGAATGCCCTCAACCTGGTGCTGCCAGGTCTGCCACAGCCAGACACGCAAATCCGTGGCCGGATGATCAATGAACAAACCGCAATAAGGCGCCCGCGGACCGCAGCAGACGTACCACCAGAAATGATCTCCGGCCGCTCGCCGGCGACCGGCCATGTCAGGATGGAGATTCGGGGTCAACGGGCACCACAGGTCCACCGCACCGGCCAGAGCGTCGGCCGGCTCCTCGGTCAACATCCGCCGCAGGCCGGGCCCGTACCGGTGAATTCGCTCCATCCCCCTGCGAACGAACTCGTAGTCCTTCTCGTCCGGCTCGTCAAACCAGTAGATGTACGCCAGGTCCAGCCAACCCTTGTCCCGAAGGTGCTGTTCGAGCTGCTTGACCATGCTCGAGAACATCGCCTCATATTCCGGCGAGCCGGCCTTGAAGCCCGCGATCTCGCCCTCGTATCGCTCATGGAACGTGCCTCCGCCCATCCCGGGAATCGAGAGATTGAACGCGGTGATGTGGTTCTTCGCCACGGCCTCCGCCATCGCCGGGTCGAAGCGGGTGAAGTCGACCTTCGCACGCGGCGGCTGAGCCTTGGGCTCCCACTGAACGTCAATGCGGTCAAACAGGGTCGGATCGTACGGGCTAATCCGGTGATCGGTGAAACTCTGCATGTACTTGGCGTAGACCGCCCTCTTGTCCACGTCTGTCTTCAGACCCTGGTAGCGGAACGGATCGCCCATCGACAGGCCGAAGCCACTCTGCGTGAAGGGCTTCTCCGGCAGCGCGAAGTCCCAAACGTGCAACTGGATCGGCACCGACGCCGACCACCCCTCGGCCTTCAGCTGGACCGCCCCTTCGTAGTCGCCGGGCGACGCGTCGGCCGGTACGCGAACCAGAATCCACAGCGGCTGGTTCACACCCGCCGGCACGTGCAGCGGCCGGTCCAGCGGCGGCAGGGCGTCCGGCCAGTCGTCGGCCACACCATGGGCATCCAGAACCACCCGCACCGGATGATAGTACACCCACAGAACCTGGATGCGACCCGCGGCAATCACCGCCGGGCGACCCGTCCGAGCATCCTCGGGACCGCTCAGCCCGGAAACCGACGCGGTCAGCCCGCGCAGCTCGCTCCCGGGCCGCACCACCAGCTGGGCCGCTTCAAACTCATTCCGCGCCGCCCACAACGCCACCGCCTTGCCTTGAGCCTCAGGCACCGGCCGCGTCCGGGCTATCTTGCGGGTCGCATCGCTCCACCAAAGCTGCACAACTTCATCTCCGCCCGCCAAACGCTCGCCGTAGTCCGCAGCGTAGAGCACCGGAACTGTAACCTGCCACTCACCCCTGAACACCGGCTTTTCACCCACGACATCGAGCCGACCGGCCACCCGGCGGCCTCCGGCGATCACCGTCGGAATGCTCACCTCTCGCGTCTCGCCGGCTGGAACATCGACGCTCACACCCTCCGCCGCGGACGAGGCAGCCGGTTCCTCGAGCCTGGCCAGGGCTCGTTGCCGGGCTACCGCACCGCCCTCACCCTGCTTCGCGGCCCGGATCACACGAGAGACCCGGAAAGACCGGGCACCCAGGCCTCGGTTGGTGATCGACACCCGGACCTCCTCGCTTCCCGATGGCCGAACTGCCGGCAGCCGGTCAACACGCACAACGGCGCTCGCATCCAGCGACGTCGTCTCCACAAACTGAGTACCCCCACGCACGCCCACTGCCGGCCCATCAATCACCGCCTGGTAGTGATAGCGGTCAATCTGAACCACACCACCCCCATCCCCTCGCAGCCGGACCAGGATCTCGGTCGCCAGAAACACTTCCGATGGAAGGGTCGCTTGCACGGTCCCCTCCTTCTCGCAGGCGGCCAGCAGCCTCCATTCTTTGCCGTCCTTGCTGGCTTCGATGACACATCGCCCCCCATCGGCCACATAACAGGCGTTCACCTCGATTTGACCGGAGGTCTGATGTCGACCAGCCAACCGGTGGCCATACACAACCTCCTGCCCTTGGCCAAGCACCCAGCGATTACTGTTGAAGCCCGCAGTGAAACCGCGGATCGGGCGGCTGAAATTGCTGCTCTCCCCGCCCAGCGAAGACGTGAACGTGTACGTGTGGCCGGCAACCTCCTCCCCTTCCCCCAATTCCAGATCACCACAGTGAACATGTACCGCCTGTACCGGGGTGAGTATCGGATCGCCGATGTCGACCACGCCCTTCACCTGCCACTGCCCCAGCCGGAACCGCCGCTCGTTCGCACGTGGCGAAGCCATGAACACAAATCCGACCTCGCGGAGCTCGCCCGACTGCTCACAGGAGAAGTCCCGATTGACCCCCTCCGGCCCGGCCACCACGCACCCGCCGGGCTTCTCACCCCGCCAGATGTAGAAGAAGTCAAATCGGTAAAGCTGCCCCGGCTCGAGAGGCGCGTCCGTCACCCAGGCATTCCAGTCCGTGCCCTGTCCGCTGACCCGGAAGCCCGGCTTGCCCAGCTGACCCTCCAATGGGATCCGCTCCCCGGCACCGCCCGACAGCTTCCATTCACAGCCGGAAGACAACGACACGGCTGCCCACGCCGGCGATTCGAATGCCGCCCAGGCGCCGAGCACCCCCAACGCAACCCATCCTGTCGGCTTCCGGAATCTGCGCATCGCCACGCTCCTCTCGTCAAGCCGAATGACAAACCACCGCCGGCAAGGCTTCGTCCGCCAAGTCCGGGGACAATCGCCAAAAGGACTCACCCGCAACCGCAGGACTTTGGCGCCGGGATCAGGCAAATGAACTCGCAGTGCTCCGCCCCGGTGTTGCAGAACTGGTGCTTCTCATTCGGTGGAACGAAAACAACATCACCCGCCTTGAACGGCCGATCGCCTTCGGCGCTTTTGGCAACGCCGCTCCCCTTGAGCACGAGGACTTCATGCTCGTAATCATGCTGGTGATGAGGCGTACAGCCGCCAGGTTCGACTTCGAAATGCCGCATGTGAAAGGTCGTCGCGCCGTCGTCCGGACCGATGAGCATGCGCATCCGGGCCCCCTTGGCCCCGTCCATTACTACCGGTTCCTGTCGATGAGCCTTGATCGCTCGCACTTTCATCGTCGCACCTCAATCTGCCGGTCAGTCAAACTCGCCGGCGGGCAGGCCGGCGGCCACGTCCTCGAGCCGGGCACGGTCCATTATCCGAATCCGCTGCTGGTCCAGCAACTCGATCAGCCCGGCATCCGCCAGTCGCCGGATGGTCCGCGACAACGTCTCGCCGGTCAGATTCAGATGGCTCGCCAGATCCTTCTTCAACATGGGCAGGAGAAAAGCCTCCTCGCCGGCCGCTGCCCCCGCATGCAACAGGTGCCTCGCCACCCGCCCGGTGGAATCACGCAGCACAAGGTCCTCAAGCAAGCCCACGAAGTGCTTTACCCACCAGGCAAAAGTCTCCATGATCTGAAGACAAAGGGCGTGGTCAGCCCGCAGCAGCTGCGTCAGCCGGTCCTGGAGAATCAGCACGCAAAGCGTGTCTTCCATGGCCTCGGCCGTCGCCGGGCAGGGGAAACGCCCGATCGCCGCTACCTCGGCAAAGGTCATCCCCGGATACGCCAGGTGAAGGACGTGTTCCTTCCCGCTGGGCGCGTACTTCACAACACGAACCAGCCCCTCGGCCATCACGTAAATGCCCGGACATGGGGCACCTTCGCGGAAGATGGTCTGTCCCTTGGAAAAGCGACGGGAGATCGAAATCTCCGCCAGCTTGGCCGTCGAGGCTTCATTCAATCCCCGAAAAAGCCCACATTGCTGCAAGTAACGCTGAATGGGGGAGTTTCCGCTGTCGACCATAGCAAAACCGGAAAAAAAACGCCTCGCTTGATCCAGATCAAGGTCTGCCGGAACCGAGTGGTATATCCTTGGGCACCAGGATCGACGATTTCGCCGTCGGTTCCAGCGAGGTGAGACATGGTACGCGATATCGTGGTGATTGACGAGGCAAAGTGCGATGGCTGCGGTCAGTGCGTGACCGCCTGCGCAGAAGGAGCCATCCAGGTCATCAATGGCAAGGCCAGGCTCGTGTCCGAACTCTATTGTGACGGACTCGGCGCCTGCCTGGGACACTGTCCCCAGGGGGCCATCACCGTCCAGAAACGGGAAGCGGTCGCATTCGACGAGGCGGCCGTCGCCCAGCATCTGGCTCGCTCCGGCCGGAAGCCCCAGCCTCATTCAAGCCCGACCACTGTTTCCGCCCCGGCGGCGACCGCCCGCACCGGCTGCCCGGGAAGCCGCTTCCAGGATCTGACCGCGTCCTCCGGCCACCACCCCGGAGGCGGCTGCCCGTCTGCCGCGTTCGCTCAGTTCGAGGCAAGGCACGCCACGCCACCCCGCCCAGGCCCCCACGCCTCCGCCGAGACGCCGTCGGAACTCACCCACTGGCCTGTCCAGCTCCGCCTCCTGCCCCCCGGCGCCCCAGCCCTGCAAAAGGCACACCTGCTGCTGGCGGCCGACTGTGTACCCGTCGCCTACCCCGAATTCCACCGCAACATGCTCCGCGGCCGAGCCGTGGTCATCGCCTGCCCCAAGCTCGATGATCCGGACGGCTACGTCGAGAAGCTGACCGAGATGCTCCAGATCGGAGACATCGCCTCGATCACCGTCGCTCACATGGAGGTGCCCTGCTGCACCGGAATCCTGCGCATGGCGATCGAAGCCCGCAGCCAAAGCGGCAAGGGAATACCCCTGCACGATGTGGTCATCAGCCGCCAAGGAGAAATCCTGGCCCGCCGCGAAGTACCGTTCACCATAACGAATTGAGCACTCGCCAAACCTGTATGGGCCATGATATGATGTACTCGCAGCCGACCCAGATCCATGTGAACCAGCATCAGATCAGCACCAGCGTGCAAACACGGCCATCGGTACTGCTAACACCCGGCCGACCGCCGGGCGACGCGAGAAGCCACGAACTACTCGGGCAGATGCCTGCTGCTCAGCGGCAGGATCGACTACCTGCTCCATCTGTGGTTCTGACCAACCGGGATCCGCGACGGCGGCCTGGTCGTTTTCCATCACCCAGCCCTGCAACAGGGCGGAAAGGAGTTCGCTGACGTGTTCTGCAATCAATGTGAACAGACAGCTCGCGGAACGGGATGCACCATCACCGGCGTGTGCGGCAAAAACCCGGACATCCAGTCGCTGCAGGAAACCCTGCTGTACGGATTGAAGGGAATGGCCGCCTACGCCCACCACGCCCGCAGGCTGGGAATGATCGACGAAGAGGTCGATGCCTTTGTCGAAGAGGCCCTCTTCGCAACCGTCACCAACGTGAACTTCGATCTCGACAGCCACATCGAACTCGTCCTGGAGTGCGGCAAGCAGAACCTCCGGGTCATGCAGATGCTCGACGAAGGCCACGTCAAACGATTCGGTTCGCCGTCACCCGCCAAGGTCTACGAGGGCACCAAGGCCGGCCCTGGCATCCTGGTGACCGGCCACGACATGGTCGATCTGGTCGACCTCCTCGAACAAACCAAGGGCACCGGCGTGAATGTCTACACCCACGGAGAGATGCTCCCCGCTCACATGTACCCGGGACTCCGCCAATACCCGCATCTCGCCGGCCATTTCGGCGGAGCATGGCAGAAGCAGCGCAAGGAGTTCGCCCAGTTCACCGGCGCCATTCTCGCGACCACCAATTGCGTGCTCATCCCCGAGGCGGGCTACAAGGACCGTCTCTTCACCACCCGCGTGACCGCCGTCCCAGGCGCCACCCGCCTCAAGACGAACGATCTCTCAGCGGTCATCGCCTGCGCCAAGAAATCCCAGCCGCTGCCCCACGCCCCAGTCAAGGAATCCACCATCGGATTCCATCACTCCGTACTGCTGGGGCTGGCCGACAAGATCGTGGCCGCCATCAAGGCCAAGAAGATCAACCACTTCTTCGTCATCGGTGGCTGCGACGGCGCCGAGCCCGGCCGCAACTACTTCTCCGAGTACGCCCGCATGACTCCGCCCGATTCACTGGTCCTCACCCTGGGATGCGGCAAGTACCGCATTCGCGACAACGACTTCGGCACCCTCCACCTAGAGGGTGTCGGCCCCATCCCGCGACTTCTCGACATGGGCCAGTGCAACAACGCCTATGGGGCAATCCAGGTGGCCGTCGGACTCTCCAAGGCATTCCACTGCTCGGTGAACGACCTGCCCCTGACCCTGGTGATCTCCTGGTTCGAGCAGAAGGCGGTCGCGGTGCTCCTCACCCTTCTCTATCTCGGCGTCAAGGGCATCCGCATCGGGCCGGCCGCACCGGCTTTCATCTCGCCAAACGTGTTCAAGGTGCTCCAGGAGAAGTTCGACCTGCGTTTGACCGGCACGGACCCCGCCGCTGATCTGAAACAGGCAATCAGCCCTGCAGCCTGATCCGCCGGTTTGCCGAATCCCGGCGGCACCGATCACCATAACGAACGCGGCGGACAAGCCACATCGCTTGCCCGCCGCTCTCTCATTCCAGCCGGCCGATGCCCGGCCCGGCTTACTGAAGACCCATGCCTTCCTTCGTGAAGGTTGAGTCCGGAAGATTCACGTTGAACTTGGCGTCCACCATCTGGTAGTGACCCAGCAACACGCTCTTCGCGTCATCGGCGTACGACTGGCACAGTGTCGGGAGCAGGTGTTCCTTGTCAATATGCACGACAAGAACGCGATCGGGCCAGGTGCTCCCATCACCGGTGAAAGGCAGATGCCGCTCGAACAAAAGGGTCTCGCGACCGTCCACCTCACTCGTGCCTTTGTACGCGAAGTCACCGACCCCCTGCTCCCTCGCGAGCTTCGCGTATTTCAGCGTCAGGGCCAGCGTGTTGCGGAAGCCGAACTGGTCGATCGTCCGCCGGGAACTCCGCTTGGCGTCATCGCCATGGATCGGTCGCATGACGTAAGGCACGACCAGGCGGGCAATGGCACCGGGCTCGACCACGGCAAGCTCATTGCCGTCCTTCACCCACTGCTTCGCCACATAGAGGACGCGCGCGCACTTGTCCTGGTTCTTGATCCACTTGAAGCGAACACTGAGCGGTCGCTCGCGGAACATCACCTCGACCACCTGCATCGCACCAAGCGTATCGCCCAGACGCTCCTGCTTGCTGAACGTGCAGGTGTAGTCGCGGACGCCCCGATCGTAAACGTCCAGGAGGCTCTCAAAGAAGGCGACAGGATCTCGAGCCGCCCGGGCCTCGACGCTGCTCGCCGACACCTGAACCGCCGTGGCCGGACTGGCGAAGGCCTGCTCCGCGCGGGGCGCCACCGGCGGCGAAGCGACCATCTCCGCGTTCCGGTTTACCATCGCCCGCTGGCATTGAATCGCGAAACTCGCGGCAAGCGCCAAGCACAAGAGCACGCGAATCCGACGCTTGCTGACGTGGTGCTGAATCAAAGACCGCTCCCGATTGCTTGGACTCCCTCTCGTCTCACGGCCGGCGTCAAGTCCATTCACCGACCGCAGACCCCCTCGCGCCGTCTCCTCAACCGGCCGCAGAGCGCCGTCCTGCGCACAGCCAACTATCTATCGACTGTTAGATGGTCGCTCCTCAAACGCATTCATCTCCCGGGAACCCTTCCGCAGGCACCCTCGTCGTCCCGGCCGCAGGGCCCCAGTCCGTCAGCCCCTTCCCCAGCCACTCACATCCTAGCCGCCGGCTCCCCCGAACTCAACAGTGATCCAGCGGCAAGCTCATCTCGCTCTCCTCTCCCCTTATACACGCCACGCCGGTACCGACTGCACGCGCCGCTTATAGGACCATGCCGGTCCTATAAGCCGTGGAGGGCACCGCGCGGTCGTTACCCTCAGGGAGCTTCGGCAAGGGTGGAAGTTACCCTATGCGGCCGGTGTCTTGGATTGGCAGGGCAGCCGGACGGAGAAAGTCGTTCCGCTCTCGGGGGTTGAGCAGAAGGTGACGCTTCCCCCCAAGTCACGGACGATGCCGTGGACCACCGCCAAACCGAGACCAGGATGGTCGGCGGAGCCCGTCGCATCGAGTCCCTTGGTCGTGAAGAACGGCTCGAAAACTCGCGTCAGCTGGTCCTCGGGGATGCCTTGGCCGGTGTCGCTGACGCGCAGGACGAACTCCCGCCCGTTCGCCGCCGGCTCCAGTCCCAGGGTCAGCACCCCCCCATTGGGCATCGCTTCCGAGGCATTCGCCGCCAGGCAGTCGAGTATTGTGGTCAGCTGTTTGGCGGGCAACTCGGCATTGACTGGCTGGAGGTGGGACCTGATTTCAACCTTGCGGACCGCGGCGACGGCTTTCACCGACTCGAGGAAACGGGTGACGATCGTGGTGACGTTTTCCGGCGGACTGTGGCTGTGGTCGCCTTCGGCAAACGCGAGCAGGCTGCGTGTTAACACGCTTGCCCGGTTGAGGATGGGAACGATGGCCCGCAGCGTGCGTTGCAGGACCTGCGGATCGGTACTGTCTCGGGCGAAGTCCACCGAAGTGATCAGGCCGCAGAGCAGGTTGTTGAAGTGATGACTGATTGCCCCGGCCATTGTACCCAGGGCGGCCATCTTGCGGCTCTGGGCCATGCTGCGTTCAGCCTCGATCCGGCGGGTGACGTCACGAATGTGGATGGTCACGCCGGCATGGTTTCCCTTCGTGTTGATGATCGGCGACACGGTGATGGCCAGGTACACGGCGTGGCCGGCCGCATCCCGAAGAGGGAACTCGAACTCGGTAACCTCGCCGGACTGGAGTGTACGGCCGATCAGTCGTTCGGCCAGTTCCCGCCGCTCATGGGGCACGATCGAAGCGATCGGCTGGCCGTACATTGACTCCGCCGATCCACCGAAGATGCGTGTGGCCGCACGATTCCAGAAGCGAACGTGCAGGTTGGCGTCGGCCGCGATCATGGCGACACCGGCGTGCAGGCAGGCATCTCTCAGGAACTCGTCGCTGACTGGCTCCATTGTTTTCGGCCACCTCTTCCTGGGCCAGGCTCTACTTCGGCTTGGCAGGCTCCACGTCGCCGCCACCGTTCAACACCCTGGGCGTGATGACGTACAGGGCCTCGAAGCGCTGCCCGTCCACCTCCTCGCACAGCAGCAGCGAACCCGGGAGATATCCTCGCTGTGCGGCGGCTGATGGTCCGATAGCCAGGAAGTGTTCCGGCCTGATGGTCAGCCTGACGGACAATTCGCGGAAGGGCCGAGACGGCGGATCGATAGGCGGCGGTTGCGGCCAGCTCAGATCGAAGGCGGGGGACGTATCGACTCGCTGCATGCGGATCTCGGGCATCACGTCCACGATCACCGTGTTCGCCTCAGCGCTCGAAAGGCCGTACTCCAAACGGAGCACGTTTGTGCTCCTGGGGAAACTCGCACCGGGCATGGTTCCATCCGCTCGATAGAGGAACATAGTCTGATCTCTAGGGGATTGCTCGAGATCGATGATGAGCGGCAGGCCGTTGAAGACCGCCTTGTGCCGATCCACCACTTCCACCCTCTCCGCGTCGAGGATTGCCTTGATCTGCGGCCAGTCCTCGGCTTTGCCCACGCCCACCCGAATCCCGTTCCGCTGCAGGAGCCGCTGCATCGGGATGGACACGACCTCCTCGTTGATTGGATTCCAGATCTTGCCGGATTGGCTGAAGGTGCCGATAGGAGCCCGGATGCGAAGGATGCGGAAGTCGATGCTCTGGAGTATCACCGGCCGGCGAGGTGCGTCCTCCGATGTCGCGGGGAGTTCAGCCGTCTCCAGCGGGGTGGGCACATCATCAGCCGGACGGCTGGCGACGGCCGGGCCTTGCTCTGCCTCCTCGGGAGCGGGCAGGACGCTCGAGAGTGGCTGGAACGGGGCTGGGGTCGGTCCCTTGGCGTCTTTGCAGCCCGAGGTCACGACGACAGCCAGGACGGCCGCAGCGGCGCACCACCGTCGGCTCGCGTGCCCCCGAGTTCGAGGTCGACCCGATTGCGCAGTGGATCGAATGGCCTGCACGGGCCCACCGGGATGTACGGAACGAAGAGTGTCTCGAAACAACAAGCCATGAGATTAAGCTTGTCAAGGGCTTATGTCAATGGAGCGAAGCCGCAGGCGTTCAATGACCAGCATGACAGAAGGACAAGGCCGCGGGATCGATCCGGCTCAGTTGCACGAAACATCGTTGGGCAGGCACGGGTTGCTGGTGCCCTTCCAGTTGCGGACGGTCTCGCAGTGCCCGTCCAGGAAGGCGGCGTTGGTCCGTCCGTCGGTGAAGCGCGGGGACCTCGGGTCGGTGTCGGCCTTGGTTTCGCCCATGGTCAGGCCGAACTTCCTGGTGGTGGTGTGGAACGCCCAGCCGGGGATTGCCATGTCGCCGTTGGGCGAGATCGAACTACTGTTGCCCTGCACATAGGGCCACGTCCCGCCGGCCCGGATGCCGCCCGATCCCTGCATCTCGCCGTACCAAGCATCGGCGAACATCCACTCGGCGCTGGGCCGCGGTATCACCTCGATCTTCTTGGGCACCCTCTGTCCGGGTCTCAGACCGTTGTTGCGGTCAAACTCGCTTCGCCCGCTGCCGTCGGTCACGGACCACTGTTCCCAGGTGTAGCCATGGTAGATGACGCCAAAGTAGAACGGCGGCTTGGTTCCGTGGCGAGGGTACTGTCCGGCCGTATTCACGCCGCTCCCCGAATCCTCGGTGACTTTGGCGCTGTTGACGATGTAGTGGAACGGCCGGTAACCCGCATAGCCGCTCCAAGCGCCGGAGTCGATGATCTTCTTGATGTTGCGGGTCATGATGCCCTCGGCGGTTGGGCAGGTGGAGACCTTGTCGGTCAAGCTGCCCGTCCGCGAGGCCTCGGTGAAGTACTTGCGGATGTAATGGACCAAGTGAGCCCGCCGATAGTACCCACCCGCCGACGTAGGGTCATTGGCGTCCCTGCTCAAGTAGAAGGCGTCGTATGTTTCCCGGAAGAGCATTGGGTGCAGGGGACCGGGCAGGTACGACTTCTGGTCCGTCACGTACATCATCGTGGCGGTCCCCACCTGCCTCAAATTGGATGTGCACTGCGCGGAGCGAGCACTTTCCCGGGCACGGGTGAGGGACGGCAGGAGCACTGCGATCAACAGGGCAATGATCGCGACGACGACAAGCACTTCGATGAGTGTGAAACCCCGCCCGATGCTGTTCCCGCGATTCCGTCCCAACATGACTCTGCAAACCTCCCTGCCCCGTCAAACCGGCCACTCCGACGGGTCGACAGCGCCCCGCCGCAGTACAATCGCCGTGGCGTCAGCCCGGGTGTCGCAGGACATCGCACGGCATGAGGCCATTATAGCATACTGCCGTCTTCAGGGAATACACCTGCTGAACCGACCGGGATGGGTTCTCTTGCCACCCGCCATTCAGTCACTACACTCATTCCGCGGCGAGGCAAGGAGGCAGAAACATGGAGGTCTCATGTCGACCACACCCCCTTCCCTTTTGATGGGTCTGCTCCTGGCCACTTCTGCGGCGGCTTGGGCGGCGTCTCCCGAATCCGGTCCCGCGGCCAGCGTGGCGGGTGCCGACCTGCTCGCAGGCGAGTTCCGATGGACCACCGGTCCGCCCTTGGTGCGCCCTGCCGACCGTCCGGAAGACCCCTGCCAGGCGATCAAGGATCCCACCATTGTCCGATACCAGAACCGCTGGCACGTGTTCTGCACGATCCGCAGCGAGAAGCGTACCCACCAGATCGAGTACCTGGCGTTCGCCGACTTCAAGGACGCAGACAAGGCATCACGGCATGTCCTGCAGGTCAGTGACGGGTACTTCTGTGCCCCTCAGGTATTCTACTTCACCCCGCAGCGGCGTTGGTATCTGATCTACCAGGCGGTCCTCGACGGCGAGAAGGGGATGGTGCCGGCCTGCTCGACTTCCGCCAATCTCACTGATCCAGCCTCCTGGAGCCGACCGATCGCGCTCATTGATCGAAAGCCCGACCACGTGAGCGCCTGGATCGACTTCTGGGTGATCTGCGACCGTCAGCGGGCCCATTTGTTCTTCACCTCACTTGACGGGCGGATGTGGCGAAGTGAGACGGGACTGGCCGACTTTCCGCGCGGATGGAGCCGTCCCGAGGTCGTTCTCCAGGATGACATCTTCGAGGCCGGCCACACCTACACCCTCAAGGGGATGGACCGCTATCTCACCGTCGTGGAAGCCCAGGCTGACGGCCGGCGATACTACAAGGCCTACCTGGCCGACACCCTGGGCGGGAAATGGAGACCACTAGCCGCCACCCGCGAGCGCCCTTTTGCCTCCCCGGTCAACGTGAGGGAGATCGCGGGGCACTGGACTGATTCCTTCAGCCACGGCGAGTTGATACGCACTGGCCACGATGAGCATCTCGAGGTGGACCCGGCTCGGCTCAGATTCCTGTTTCAGGGCGTTCTTGACGAGCACAAGGCGGGCAAGCCCTATGGCCGGATTCCCTGGCAGCTCGGACTGCTGGAGTGGGTCGCACGATGATCATCACCGTTCAGTCGACTCGCTTGAGGGCCGCCCGCTGACCGCTTCTGCCGCTCTTCATCCACGGGGGTCTTCGCACCCCCGCACGTCTTCGTGGCTCGTTCCCAGAGGTATTCGGGCGGCATCCGAGGTGATTCCTGACCGCATGTCGCTCAGGCGAAGCCTCTCCAACGCGGAGAATGGCGGGTGAGGGGCCGCTGTCTGGTCGGCGGCCGGCGGGAACTATTCAGCCACAGTACAAGTCTTGGACTGGGCGCAGATTCTGAACAACGCCTCCTTGCCCATTCAGCCAAGCCGTATGGCCTCCAAGCCGATGCCATCCACGAGACGACCAGGCACCGGCATCCTGTTGACTGATAACTGTGATGATCGCGCGCAGGCTGCCTGCTTTCGCCGATTCATCGTCCCCAGTGATGGCTCTCGACTTGCGCTTCTCGAGACCTTTATTCTTGCCGCAAATGCGGATGCCAGGTATGATGAGATCACACGAATCGTCGCGGTTTCACCTACAGACTATCGTGGATGATGGCACATTCACGGGAGATACAAAATGTACGTTTCATGGCCGCGGGCGTTTTCATGCGGAGAGTCTTCGCGCCTCCTACTGACGCTCGTCATCATCGGCAGTCTGCCGGCGGCATGGATCGGTGATCCGGCTTTTGTCCGCGCTCAGAGTGTCATCTGCCAAGCCTGCGATCTGGATGGGGACGACGACATTGACCAATCGGACTTCGCGAAGTTCCAGCTCTGCTATAGTGGATCCGGTATTCCCCAGGCAGACCCGAGCTGCGCTTTCGCCCGGTTCGACTCCGACTCGGACGTAGACCAGGACGACCTGACCCTGCTTGCCGCCTGTGTTTCTGGCCCGATGGTTCCGATCCCGCCCGGACGGCTGTACATCACCGAATTCATGGCCTCGAACTCCGCCACGATCGTGGATCCCGATGAGCCAACCGAGTATCCGGACTGGATCGAGCTGTACAACGACACTCCGGCGCTCCTCGAGCTGGGCGGAATGTACCTCACCAACGACCTCGATCAGAAGACCCTGTGGCGCATCCCTGACGGCGTGCGGATCGAGGGCGGCAGCTACCTGCTGTTCTGGGCGGACAACGAAGCAGAGCAAGGACCGCGTCACACCAGCTTCAAGCTGCCGAAAGAGGGTGGTGACGTCGGCCTGATCGCGCCCGACGGTACGGCGGTCATCGACAGCCTGAGCTACGGCACCCAGAGTACCGACATCTCGCTGGGTCGCGTGCCTGATATCAGCAGCATCTGGGAGTCCGTGCAACAACCCACGCCTGGCCAGCCGAACATCCACAAGCTCGATGAAGCCAAGGTTCTGATCACCGAGATCATGTACCGCCCCTACGCCGCCGAGTTCGCCCCTGAGCCGACCGGTGAGGAGTTCATTGAGTTGTACAACGCGGGTGATGCTCCGGTGGACATCAGCAGCTGGAGGTTGTCGGAAGGTGTCAGCTTCAAGTTCCCGGCCGGCACAGTGCTCGGGAGGCACGAGTACCTGACCGTGGCGGCCGATCTCGCGGCGTTTCAAGCCAAGTACCCGACCGTGACCCACGTTGTGGGAGGATGGACCAAGCGGCTGAGCAACGACTCCGAGACCGTGTCCCTCGTAGATGGAGGCGGCCGCGGCATCGATCAGGTCCAGTATGCCGACGAGGGCGACTGGGCGGTCCGCCAGCGCGGCCCGCTGGACCATGGGCATTATGGCTGGGAGTGGTACACGGCGTCGGACGGGCTGGGCTCCTCGATGGAACTGACCAACGCGGCCCTGCCCAGCAAGTACGGCCACAATTGGGCGGCCAGCACGGTTGCAGGGGGTACGCCCGGGGCGCCTAACTCCACGGCGTCCATCGACATCGCCCCGATCATCGGCGACGTCAAGCAGACGCCGATCATCCCCCACTCGGACGAAACCGTACTCGTGACCGCCCAGATCATCGACGAGTCCACGACGGGCCTGAGCGTGAAGGTCCGCTATCGGCGCGACGGCACAGACACGTTCACCGCTCTGGACTTGCTCGACGACGGAAACCACGGCGACGGCACCGCGGGCGACGGCGTGTACGGCGGGACGTTGCCCGCCCAGCCCAACGGCACGATCGTCGAGTACTACTTCGAGGCCACGGACGCCGCCGGCCACGTGCGGCATCAGCCGGCGTTCGCCCTGCCCACGAACACACCGCTGGCCAACCGACTCTATCTGGTGGACGACGCGTTTGACCCGACGTGGCAGGTCGGCAGACAGCCCACCTACTACATCATCATGACCGCCGCCGAGAGAGCCGAGCTGGCCGACATCGGCGACTCGAGCACCGACGGCATCAGCGAGCAAGAAAGCAACGCCCAGATGAACGGCACGTTCGTCAGTGTCGACGAGGAAGGCGTGAAATCGCGCTTCAACGTCGGCATCCGCAACCGCGGCAAGGGCACGCGCACCGGTCCCCCCAACAACTACCGCATCAACTTCGTCACCGAGCATCTCTGGAACGACATGGCTCAGCTGGTTCTCAACTGCCGGTACCCGTGGCTGCAATTGATGGGCAACCAGGTCTTCCAGGCCGCCGATTTGCCCAACGCCGACACCAAGTTGGTCCAGGTGCGCGTGAACGGCCAGAACCTGGCCCAATCCGGACGCCTCATGTACGGCTCCTACATGTTCCTTGAACCCTATTCGGGCGAATGGGCGGAGAATCACTTCCCCGACGACGACAACGGCAACGTCTACCGCTGCATCGGTTTCGTCGGCTCGCCCCAGCGGTTCGCCACGCTCACTTACCTTGGACCGGACCCGGCGTCCTACCGGCTCAACTACAACAAGGACAGCCATAGCTCGCTCGAGGATTGGGCGGACCTGATCAATCTGGCCAACGTGCTGACCTATGCCCCGGACGCCACCTACGAGCAGGACGTCGCCGGCGTCATCAACGTCGATCAGTGGTTGCGGTGGTTTGCAGTTCAAAGCCTCCTCGGCAACGCGGAAACGAACCTGGGCAACGGCGTGGGTGACGACTACTCGATGTACAGTGGCGTCACGGACCCCCGATTTGTTGTCCTGTCTCACGATCTCGACACCGTGCTCGGGACCGGCAACGGCACTCCCGCGACGGTGGCCGATTCCATCTGGCTGGCCGCAAAGGTGCCCAACATGAAGAGGTTCCTGCAACACCCGGCGTTTTGCCATCGATACTATCGCCAGCTGCGCGAGCTGATGCAGACGGTCTTCGCTCCCACCCAGTTCAATGCCATGGTAGACAACCTGCTGGCCGGTACGCCCGCCACGGCCGAGGCGGCGGCCATGAAGCAGTTCGTCGCCAACCGGAACGTATACGTCATCTCGCAAATCCCTTCCGCGCTGACCATCCAGAGCGATCTGCCGACCCTGGCCGGCCACAGGTACAGTACCCAGGCGATCGCCGCGCTGTACGGGCAGGGCAATGCGTATGACACCCGCTCGGTGGTCGCCAACGGGCAGATCGCCCAATGGGATTGCGTCGCTGGAACCTGGAAGATCGGGACCAGCGGCAATGTGGACACGATCACCCTGGTCAGCAAGGGTTCCACATGGCGGTATCTGGACAACGGCTCGAACCAGGGAACGGTCTGGAAGGAGACCGGTTTCAACGACAGCTCATGGAAGGGACCGCAGGCCGCCCGTCTGGGCTACGGTAATGACGGGGAGACCTTACCGGCGCTTTCATACGGATCGGATTCGAGCAACAAGTACGTCACCTATTACTTCCGGCGGGCTTTTTCTGTGGGCGATTCGACCAAGTACACCGGCCTCAAGCTGCGACTGCTTCGCGATGACGGGGCGGCGGTGTACCTCAACGGCACCAAGTTGACCCTCCCGCAGACGGTCGACAACATGCCCGACACCTTTGACTGGACAACCCTGGCCAGCAGCAATGTCGGAGATGAGGAAGAAGACACCTACTACGAGGCCAGCATCAGTCCGAGCCTGCTCACGCCGAACACCACCAACGTGATCGCGGTCGAGGTCCATCAGTCCGTGCGGGACAGCACGGATCTCGGCTTTGACCTGGAGCTGGTGGCCGAAACGTCGGCCATGACCCTGGTCAGCAAGGGTTCCACATGGCGGTACCTGGACAACGGCTCGAACCAGGGAACGGCCTGGAAGGAGACCGGTTTCAACGACAGCTCATGGAAGGGACCGCAGGCCGCCCGTCTGGGCTACGGTAATGACGGGGAGACCTCGCCGGCGCTTTCATACGGATCGGACTCGAGCAACAAGTACGTCACCTATTACTTCCGGCGGGCTTTTTCTGTGGGCGATTCGACCAAGTACACCGGCCTCAAGCTGCGACTGCTTCGCGATGACGGGGCGGCGGTGTACCTCAACGGCACCAAGTTGACCCTCCCGCAGACGGTCGACAACATGCCCGACACCTTTGACTGGACAACCCTGGCCAGCAGCACGGTCGGAGACGAGGAAGAAGACACCTACTACGAGGCCAGCATCAGTCCGAGCCTGCTCACGCCGAACACCACCAACGTGATCGCGGTCGAGGTCCATCAGTCTGTGCGGGACAGCACGGATCTCGGCTTTGACCTGGAACTGGTGGCGGAAACCGTGGCCTTGACGACCGGCGTACCTCTGACACCAGGGCTTAACACCTTACTGATCCAGGCCTTCGACGGTCCCGACGGCGCAGGCCAGGAGATCGAGCGGGGCACAATCGATATCCTCTACGACGACACGACCCAGAACGTCCTGTCGGGAACCCTGTCAAGTGACAAGACCCTGAGCGCCGCTGTCGGCCCGTGGCACGTCGCGGGCGACGTCACCGTCCCCGCCGGGGTCACCCTGACCATCGAACCGGGCGCGAGCCTGTTCTTCCAGCCGAGCACGGGCTTGACCGTGAACGGCAGACTGGTCGCTCAGGGGACCGAGGCCGCCCACATCATCCTGACCCGGGCGCCGGGTACCACCGGAACCTGGGACGGTCTGGCTTTCAACAGCACACAGCAGGCCAACGTCGTGAGTTATGTTGACCAGAGCTACGGGGATGCCCAAGGCCATTCGATCGGCGTCACCTCTTCGCGGTTGCTGCTGGACAACGTGACCTGGAGCAACGTGACCACCACCATGCTGGAGGTCGATCACCCCTCGATCGTGGTCCAGAACTGCGTCGTTCCGGGAGCCGGCTCAAAGGAGCTGTTCCACGGACTGTATCTCAGCGGCTCCGAGTACTTCATCATTCAGAACACCACCTTCGGCGTGCCCACCGGTTACAACGACGTGATCGACTTTTCGGGCTGCAAGCGACCGGGGCCGATCCTCCAGATCTACAACTGCACATTCCTGGGCGGACGCGACGACGGCCCGGACCTGGACGGCACGGACGCCCACATCGAGGGCAATGTCTTCACCGACTTCTACTGGGGCACCGGCAACCCCGGTACCAGCAGCGCGATTTCCACCGGCATACGGCTCGACTTGAATTCGGAGGTCACCGTGGTGCGCAACGTGTTCATCAACTGCGATCACGCGCTCCTGCTCAAGGAGGATTGTTTCGCCTGGTTCGAGAACAACACCGTCTACGATAGCAACATCGCGGTGATCAACTTCGGCGAGCCGGAGCGGGGCTACACGCCGGGCCGGGGTGCCGCCCTCGACGGCAACATCCTCTACGGCTATCCGCTGGTCTTCCAGAACCTAGACCTCAACCCCAACCTGCAGCTGACGATGAACCGTACGGTGGTCGCCGCCAGCGAACATGGCTACGGAGTGGGCAACATCGACGCCGATCCGCTGTTCGTCAATCCCCCGGCTGATCTGCACCTGCAGCCGGACTCCCCGGCCATCGGTGCCGGTCCCAACGGATTGGATATGGGTGCGTACGTGCCCGGAGGAGCTTCGGTCTCAGGCGAGCCAAACGGGATCACCGATCACACCACCGCGACCCTGACCGTGGCCGGCCCCGGCGTCACCCACTACCGCTACCGGATCCGCGATGACGGAACATGGGGCCCTTGGACCACGGTCGATCGACCTGTCAATGAAGCCCTGACGCTGACCGGCTTGCAGGACGGCCACTCCTACGCTGTTCAGGTCATGGGTCGGAACTCGGCGGGAATCCTCGAATCCGAAGTTGACGCCGTCACCTCCAGGACCTGGGTCGTGGACACCAGTCCCTGACCGCCGGGTGCTACCCGGTGACATGCCGCACCGAAGTCGTCCGCCCCATGGCCTGGACAAAGGCGTGATCGAGGAGTTCGACGACGCCGCGTGCCTCGGGCCCGTCGAATCGTTGTTCCCGGAGAGCGGTAAGGACGGACGCCGCGACCAGCCGCGTGCCCGCCTGGGTCGGCAGGCACCGCCGACAGACCAGCCCTCCCTGATGGGCGGCGTAGTAGGCGCCTCGACCGGCAGGGGCCGGCCGGTCACAGATCACGCAGCGACCGAGGTCCGGCCATAGTCCGACGGACTGGAGCAGCCCACACTGGAAAGCAGCCGTCAGCGGCAGAGCCTCGTTGCCTCCGGCCAGGCCGGCGAGCAGGGCGTCCAGGCCGTCGAAGACGTCCGGGTGGGGATCCGCTTCCTCGCACATGGCGGCCGTGATGTCGGCCGCATACTGGGCCGCGTACCATCGCCTGATTTCGCCCCGAAGTGCCAGGTAGGGCTCGGTCTGCCGCCACTCGCTGACCGTACCCAGACCGCCTTCCGTCCGCAGGCAAGGTCGATAGGACAGGTCGCCGCGCTCGAGGAGGTCGATACCGGGGGTGAACTTGGTTTTGGTGCTTCGCTTGACGCCCTTGGCCAGCAGACGATGCAGCCCGTGACGGCGGGTCAGGAACACGAGAACCTGGCTGGTCTCGGAGTAGTCGAGCCGACGGATGACGATGGCCTGGTCATTGACGACGTGCATGAGCGGACACCGCAGCGACGGGCAGGGCCTCCTACCCGCGACCTCGTTCCACGAAGAAATATCCCAGCACGACGATTCCCAGGATGATCCGGTAGATCGCAAATGAGGTAAACCGGTGCGTCTGGATGAAACGCATGAAGACCTTGACCACCAGCCAGGCGACGATGAAGGAGACCGCGAAACCGACGGCGAGGGTCAGGAGCTGCGAGGAGTCGATCTCGTTGATGTGTTTGAGCAGTGAGTAGCCGCCGGCCGCGAACATGGTGGGGATGGCCAGGAAGAACGAGAACTCCGCCGCTGCCGAGGACGACAGGCCGAGCAGCAGGGCTCCCATGATGGTGGCCGCTGACCGCGAGGTTCCCGGGAAGATCATTGCCAGACATTGGGCGACGCCGACCAGGAAGGCGGTCGTGAGCGTGACCGAGGCAGCATCCGTGATCTTCGAGTTGCGGACGAGATACTCGATGAGGAGGATGGCGACCCCGCCGACCACCAGGGCGCAAGCGACCACGAAGGTCGTCTTCATGTGAGCCTCGATGAAGTCCGCGGTGAGCATGCCGATGATCACGGCAGGGAGAAAGGCCACGAGGATCTTGCCCAGGATGTGCTCCTGAACGAACGCCTTGAGAAGTCCGAGCAACGGCCCCGGCCTGGCCAGCGAGAGGGCGACCGGGGCGTGCCTTCGACGGACCGCGTCGGCCTGCTCGAAGGTTAGCTTCCACAGGCGGGTCCAGAACAGCGCCGCGACCGCGAGGATGGCCCCGATCTGGATGAAGACATCGAAGGTGCCGCTCCAGAAAGGGTCCTTCTCCGGAATCCCCAGGAGCGGCTCCACCAGGATCATGTGTCCGGTACTCGACACCGGCAGGAACTCGGTCAAGCCCTCCACGACACCCAACACCACTGCTCGCAGAACATCAGTCATTTGGCCTCACTTCACACAACAGGGGCGGCGCCCCGCCCGGTCCAGGGGTATCGGGCTCAGCCGGCCACGATCAGTCGAAGGACGACCTGCCCGATGACGTTGGCGTACACCCCGGCAGCAAGATCGTCCATGAGAATGCCCCAGCCCGCCGGCAGCTTCTCCATGCGTCGCCCGGGCGGCGGCTTGAGCACATCGAACACCCGAAACAGGAAGAACTGGAGGGTCAGGGCGATCAGCGTCCGGTTCAGCGACGCGCTCGGAAGCGGGATCAGGACCAGCGAAAGCCACTGGCCGGCGAACTCGTCGATCACGACCTGCCCCGGGTCGCCCTCCTTGGGCGAGCGTCCGGCGTAGTACTGGGCCGCCCACGAGCCATAGGCCACGCACACCCATCCCGCCCCCAACGTCAAAATGACCCAGGCCGCATTCAGAACGAACGGCGTGCTGTCCACCTGCCGCGCCATCAGCCAGAGAACGAAAGCGATCACGACGGCCCCGGCCGAGCCGAACGTCCCGGACGCCACCGGCGCGTATCCGAGTCCAAAGCCGCTCATCAGGGCGCGACGCATCATGAAGTGGGCACCGAGGTTTGCGAAAGGACGCCCTTGGCGGCCCACACATAGGAAACGCCGGACAGAAGGGTCACCGCGATCATGAGGTAGATCACGAACGGCCGGGCCTGCACCAGCATGGGGGAACCATGCGGATGGGCCACGGTGACGAGGATCCAGACAATGGTGAACGACTGCAAGAACATCTTGGCCTTGCCGTGAAGGTTGGCGCCGAATGCCTTTCCGCCCGCCTCAGTCACGCCGCGGAGACTGGTCACCAGCAGTTCGCGGCCAAGAATGACCACCACCATCCAACCGGAGACACCGCTAACCATTTCCCCGCCGGGATCCACGAAACCCTCGCCGGCAAGGAATACGTAGCCCCCGATGACGAGGATCTTGTCCACGAACGGATCGATCACCCGGCCAAAGGACGTGACCTCATTCCATCTGCGGGCCAGGTAGCCATCGACGACGTCCGAGAGGGCCGCCACCAGGAACAGCGCCGTGCACCAGTCAAGCAAGCCGGAACTGGGCACGATCGCCCGAGCATCGTACTGTGCCAGGCAGACGAAGAAGATGATCGCCAGCACCAGCCGGCCGAGTGTAATCTGATTGGGCAGATTGATTCGCATTCCGAGTATGAGCCGCCTCCTTGCCACTCCGGTGCGACCCTATCGAGGGCCGTCAAGCAGAGGCAGGATATCATCCATCGGACGAGCGAGCAAATCGTAACCATCAGACCTGTGGCATCGGACGCGGATCACTTGGGCGGATCTGAGCTTGCGGCCGGTGAGGTAGGTGACCGAGTCAACCTCGGGGGCCTGCCCGGCGTGGCGGCCGACGAAGCGGCCCTTGTCGGCGGAGCCGTCAACCAGAACGTCGAACGATCTCCCGACCTGGGCGGCGGCATGAGCGAAGGCCACCTGTTGCTGAACCTCCATGATGGCGTTCGCCCGGGCCTCCTTTTCCTCGGCCGGCAGCTGGCCTTTCATCCGCCCCGCGGGCGTGTCCGGCTCAAGCGAGTAGGGAAAGACGCCCACTGCCGAGAACCCAGCCCCTTTCACGAAATCGAGCAGTTCCTGGAATTCAGCCTCGGTCTCGCCGGGAAAGCCGGAGATGAACGTCGTTCGGATGGTCACGCCGGGAATGCGCCCGCGTATCCGCTCCAGCAGCCGCTCGGTCTGAGCCCGGGTTACCCGGCGATGCATCGCCTTCAGCACCCGATCATGGATGTGCTGCAGAGGGATGTCCACATACTTGACCACCCGCTCACATTCACCGATCGCCGCGATCATGTCGTCGGTGAAGACCGAAGGGTAGGCATACAGAAGGCGTATCCAGCGAGTCCCGTCGAGCCGGTCCAGCTCGCGAAGCAGGCCCGCCAGACCCGGCGTGAAGCCGATGTCCTGACCATAACTGGTGGTGTCCTGGCCGATGAGGTTGAGCTCCAGGGCCCCGTCGGCGATCAGTTCGCGGGCCTCAGCCAGGATCACATCCAGCGGCTTGGAATGCAGTGGTCCGCGGATCGAGGGAATCGTGCAGAAGGTGCACTTCTGGTTGCAGCCTTCGCTGATCCGCAAGTAGGCGTAGTGGCGGGGAGTCAGCCGCAGCCGAGCGGTGTCCAGGTCCACGTGGGGATGGTACTTGCCCAGGTAGAGAGCAGGCTCGGACCGTGCAGTGGACCTGCGTCCCCGGGGACCGCGCCCGACCTCGAGGACCGCCTTCACCACGTCTTCGCGCCGGTGCACACCGACCAGGGCATCAATGCCGGGCACGTCCGCAAGCAGCCGCTCGCCGTCACGCTGAACCAGACAGCCGGCCACGACTACGCGCCTACATCGCCCCTTCGTCTTCTGCCGGACGGCTTGGGCGATGGCCTCGTGGCCCTCGGTCCGCGACGCTTCCAGAAAGCCGCAGGTGTTGATGACGATGACATCCGCATCGGATTCGTCGCTGGTGATGGCAACACCGGCCTCCGCCAGCTGGCCAAGCATCTTCTCCGAATCCACCAGGTTCTTGGCGCAGCCCAAGGCCACGAAGGCAACGGTCGTCGGTCGATCAGTCCCCAAGGAAGTCCTCACCAGCGAGCTCGGTTCGGGTACGCGTCCGGCCCGTACGGGAGCACAGTGCCCGGCACTGGAGCGATGGCTCCTGCCATGCGTGCTCATTCTAATCCCTCCACACGGGCACGGCCAGCCAGTTCCCCGCCCCGGCCGGGCGCCCTGGGCAAGACATCCTGCTGCGCACCAGCGTACTCTTTTTACCTCGATATGCCATTGTCGCGGGGATCGCGGGCCCACCCCGAGATCCGCGAACCTCGGCCCGGGCAACCTGACCAACCGACCCCTTCGCGGCTGGAATGCCCTCCCGACCCGGCGTCTCCGGTCGCGTCTCCCGAACCCGCGCCCCAACCCTTGGACAGGCAGCGGCCACCTTGACGGAGTCTATTCCAACCCTCCAAAGCCCGTCAGAACGGCCTCCGGCCCCCGCCAAGGCCCCCCAAACGGGGATAAGCGGCCCTGCACCGGGTTTACTGTGCGACTGTATCTCCCACATTTCCGATGTATGCGGCCATTTTTGACTAATTGGGGGTTGCGGACCTTACCGAGAGCCGGTTAGGATAACTTAAGCCCGAGGCATCCCCCCCAAAGCCCGTCTGGTTCACCCCGGCCAGACGGCACCGCCTCGGGTTTTTTATTGCCCTCGACGAACGCATTCGCTTCGGTACAATGACGCCGCCAACGATCCGTGAATCGGCGCGATCAGAAAGGGGACCACGCGGATGTCAAAAGGCCGCAACGCACGCGGGCGTGTCTCGCCACCCGTGATAGCTTCCATCCTCACGGGACTCTGTTGTGTTCTCACTACAGGTTGTGCGGACCTGACGCTGATACCCAATCCTGCGTTGGCGCCTAAGGAGAATCCCCCCATCTACAGGGATCGGGACTGGTCAGAGGTTCTGAGTGACCACGTCCGAGATGGCTTGATCGACTACGAGAAGTTGGCCGCTTCCCGCGAACCCCTGGACCGCTTTTACGCGCTGATCAGTGTTACCGGCCCGTCGCGCACGCCGGACCAGTTGAACTCGCGAACAGCGAAAACCGCCTATTGGATCAACACGTATAACGCTTTGGTGCTGCTGGCGGTCCTGCAACGTTATCCGTGCTCTACTGTCTACGACCTGTCCATGCCGGTGCTGGAACAGGATTATCGATTCATGGTCGATGGTAAATCGCGCAACATGTCCGAAGTGGAAGCGGAGATGCTCAAGGACAGCAGTGGAGATGTGCGGGCGATGTTCGCCACCAGCCGAGGAGCGCTAGGTACGCCGCGGCTGATGAGCGAACCCTATCGCCCGGACTACCTTGAGAGCCAACTGACACAAGCGGCACTGAAAGCCCTGGACAACCCGGATCTCTGCGCCGTGGATCACGTCGGCAGGTCGATATTCGTGTGGCAGAACGTCCTGCGCCGCGAGCAGGAGTTCGTGGCCTACTGGCAGGTGCGCCGGCGTGTGAGGACGGCGTACCTCTACAATGTATTGATGGACATGGCCTCACCGAACCGCCAACAGGCCTTCCAAAGCGCCGTCGGATACCAGATCCGGCCCATCCCGTTCAACCGCAGGCTCAACAAGTGGCCTGTCGACGGATCGTCAACGGGTGGCAGGTGACGGAGAGCCGGACGGTCGTTGCGAGCAACCGACTGATGAACAGCAAACTGGACATCAAAGTGGTGGAGTACATCCGGGAAGCCGCCAAGAGCGAACAATTCGCGACTTACCTCAAGAACACGCTGGTCGAGCTGGTGAAGTTCAACACCGCTCCAGACGACGACTTGTATGCCAGTGCGAGTCGAGAGAAGGCCTTCTTCGACTGGGTTGAACGTGAGGTGAGGCAGATTGCAGGCCAAGAGATCGCAGTCGAACGACCGGCGGTCGATCCGCGCATCGCCGACGATCCGGCCTACTCGCCCCCGGGATACGCCGCGGGGCCTGGCGGCCAAGTACCTCCGGCGGGCCAAGTCTACGCCGGCCGCACCAACCTCCTGATCCAGGTGCCGGGCAAAGGGCCCCAGAGCCGGGCGGCGGCCATCCTACACGCCCACGCGGATGTGGTTTCGCCCTGGTTCGGACCCAGGGAAGCCGGCAGTCGGGTTTTCGGCCGGGGTTCCTGCGACAACAAGGCTCAGATCGCCGTGATCCTGGCCGAGTTGAAGCTGCTCGGCGAGCTCCGCCAGAAACTGGGATACGAGCTGGCCAACGGCTTCGTCATTCAGCTTGCCATCGACGAGGAGATTGGCGGCAACGGTTCGCTGTCGCTGAGCATGGACACCCGGTTCGCCCGGTTACCCGTGCTAATGCTCGAGTCAACGGACCTTGTACCGTACTGCGCCCACCGCGGGGCGGTGTACTACCGCTGCCGGCTCTCCTCCAGAGGATTGCCCAACGTCGGGGCGGTCGAGATGTTCCCGCTGGTCGTCTACCAGCTGGAGAAGGAAGGCCGGCGGATCAAGGAGGAGACCAACGCCCCGCTGTTCACGCCCGACCACGTCCAGACCAACCATGGCGTGCTCGGGCCCTACGGCAAGCACCCGGGCAGCGTTTGTGACCACGTGGCTCTTGAACTCATCGCTCGCTCCGGGGCCAAACCGGAACGGATGGCGATGAAGATGGGCGAGTTTTTTGAGGACGCCCTGGCGGAGTATGTGAAGGTCTACGGTGACAAGACCAAGGTCACGGACTCGGCTACCGGCAAGCTCAAGGTCGCCAGGCACTTCGACATCAAGGTGCTGCCGAACGCGACGACGCAGAACTTCCGCATCGACATCTACGGCAAGAGTGGACACATGGCCGCGGTGGCGGACTGCGACAGCGCGATCACCAAGGCGGCCTACATGCTCGGCGGCCTGCTGCGGATCGCCCCGAACTTCCCGAACATCAAGGCTACCGGGCGATTTGCCGACGGTGGCGGCGATGACCAGGAGATCGTGCTCGAAGGCGGGCAGGGTTTCACGCCATCCCACCGGATGGCCGACATCCAGGACCGTATGGCCGCCGCCGCCCGGCGCGGCGTCGAGTCCTACTGCAAGCTGCGTCGCTTCAAGTTCGACGAGGCCATGGTGCAGATGTCGTTCGATCGATTGCACAACGATGCCTATGCTGACACGCCAGACAGTGTCCCGATGCAGGCTCTGAAGGCGGCCTTCGCCGCGATGGGCTCGCCCTGGCCGCAACCGGTAGCCTGGCAGACGAGTTGCGACGCCAGGATCTACCACCATAAAGGGCATCCAGTGGCCATCTTCGGTGCCGGCAGGCTCGAGGCGGCCCATGGCGAGGACGAGTACGTGGATATCCCGGATCTGCAGAAAGCCCTGGCGGTCAGCACCCTGGCCACCCTCGCGTTGACCTGATCGGGTTGGCGCACGCGTGTTCCTCCGAGTTCCAGGGAAGCCCATTTCATGCCGTGCTGCTTTCCGAACTCGACAACCATCACCGTCCCGAACGGTCTGCTGAGGATCAAGCGTGGGCCGCCTCCCCGGCGAGTCGACCACGAAATCCTGGAGGCGAGCATCGACCAGATCTGCTGCCAACGGAGAAAACGCGGGGGGCCGGAGGAATCAAGTGGCCGACGAGGTCAACGCCGTGCTGACCCACAACCGGAAGATCACGCTGGCGACCTCGCTGCACGATGAGGACGAGGCCTTGCTCATTGAGCAGGTCCGCGAAGAACATCCGGACATCGTCAATCGACGAGTGCCGGGCGAGTACCGATTCTGATCGAGGTGGATCACCATGCCGACAGTGATTGTTCGATGGATCGTTCTATCCGCGCCGATGTGGACCGCAACGACCGGCGTGCAGGCCCAGGCCCCGGCTGCGAGCGAGGAGTGCCGGCTCCTCGCGCCACCGCTGTCGTGGTTCGACGCGTGGAGACAAAAAACGGGCGAAAAGACCCCGGATTTCGCGTCAATGAGGTCGTGGGCGGATCTGCCGCCGCTATTGCGGTTCGAGGACGGCTCGCCGGTGCGGACGGCCGAGGACTGGGGGAGACGCCGGGCCGAACTGCGCCGCCTGCTTTGCGACGACATTCTCGGGCATGTCCCGCAGGAAGTACCGGCCCTTGCCAAGGCCGAGATCGTTCGTGAAGACAAGCTGGCCGGGGGCGCGCGACGCGAGGTCCGGCTGACATACTCGACTCGGGCAACGACTGTCCCGGAAGTACCTGTTACGATCGAACTGCTGGTGCCCGACGGAACAGGCCCTTTCCCGGTCTTCATGACTCAGTCCACCCACCGGCGCGTCGGGCTCATCGGCCTGGCGCGCGGCTACCTGGTGTGCATCTACCCGGGCGGCGACGGCAATGATCAGGGTGACAAGTTCGCCGAGGCCTATCCCAAGGCGGATTGGGGCAGGCTCACCCGGCGAGCGTGGCTGGCCAGCCGGGTCCTCGACTACCTCGTGACCCTGCCCGAGGTGCGGAAAGATCAGATCGCCCTTACCGGGCATTCACGTAACGGCAAGCAGACGATGATTGCGGCCGCCCTGGACGAGCGTTTCACCGCGGTCGTTTCCAGCAGTTCCGGCACCGGCGGGGACTCCCCGTTCCGGTTCGTCAGCGAGACGGCATTCGAGGAGAGTGTCGAGTTCATGTCTCGCCAGCAGGGGACCGCCGACTGGTTCCATCCGCGAATCCGCATGTTCACCGGACGCGAGGACAAGCTGCCCACCGACATTCACGCCTTGGCTGCCTTGATTGCCCCGCGATTCTGCCTTTTCTCCACGGCGTGCAACGACGACGTGACCACGACCTTCGCCGTGGAGCGCAACTACGTAGCCAACCGCGAAGTCTACCGGCTGTTGGGCAAGCCGGAAGCTCTGCGAATCCGCTGGCGCGAAGGGGGCCATGAATGGAATGCCCAGGACGCGGAATCCTACTTCGATTGGTTCGACCGTGCGTTCGGACGGAACCCATTCGAGTTCCCGGAGCAGCTGTTCCATGCCTTCGCTTGGTCGGAGTGGAAGGCTAAACAGGTCTCCGCTTTGCTGCCGCCGCCAACCGGCAAGGATGCTCGACAGGCCGTTCTCTGGGCCTTGGGCGAGCCACCCGTGAGTGGTATCGATCCCGGCGGCACCTATTGCCGGGAGGTCGCCCACGAATCCGCCCTGATGGGCCGCGAGGACGGCAAGCCGAAGGAGGTGACTCGCCTGGCGATCAGCTTCGGGCACAATGTGCGGGGCGACCTGTTCTATCACGCCAACGTCAAGGACCCGATGCCTTGCGTCATCTGGCTGCACCCCTACTCCTTCTCCTCGGGCTATACGGGGGGGTACATGCTGGGCCCGCGAATCTACCATAGCCTGGCCCAGAGAGGGTATGCCGTCCTGGCCTTCGATCAGTTGGGCTTTGGCCGGCGACTGGCGGAGGGTCGGGACTTCTATGGGCGATACCCTCGTTGGTCGAAGCTGGGGAAGATGGTAGCGGACGTCCGGGCCGCGGTCGATTTCCTGACCGGCAAGGGCGGACCGGCTGGCCCGGGTCAGAACGGCATCGAATTGCCGCCGATCGACCGGACGCGCGTTTTCTGCGTCGGCTACTCGCTCGGCGGCACGGTGGGGCTGTACTCAGCGGCCCTGGACGACCGGATCACCGGTGTCGCTTCTTTTGCCGGCTTCACCCCGATACGAACGGATACCGATGCCAAGCCCACCGGGGGTCTCCGGCGACTGTGGGAATGGCACGGCCTGATCCCGCGACTGGGACTGTTCCATGAGCGCGAGGGCGAGCTGCCCTATGACTGCGAGGATCTCCTGGCCATGATTGCCCCTCGTCCGTGTCTGATCGTCTCGCCGATCCACGATCGGGAGGCCAGCCTGTCGGACGTCACCGCTTGTGTCGCCAAGGCTCGGGCATCGTGGGAGTCCAAGGGTGCTCCGGCCGCTCTGACCCACCTGACGCCCGACGACTACAACCGCTTCCAGGGCGAACAGCAGCGGACGGTTGCGGATTGGCTCGAGCAGTCGAAATAGGCACAACAAACCGATCCGAATCGTCCTCGGCGGGTTTTCACGGACCGCGTTTCCGCCTACGATAGCAGGCTGCGGACCCGGATTGGACCGGGCCTGCGGGAGTGCGGTCATGGCTGGAACAATCGAGGCATTTGTCGAGAAGCTGCAGGCCGAGGGGGTGGAGGCCGGCCGGGCTGAAGGGGAGAAGATCCGCAGCGAAGCCGAGCGGAAGGCCGCGGCGATGATCCAGGAAGCGGAGAGCCGGGCTCACGGGATTCTGGACAAGGCCGCAGCCGAATGCCGCGTCCTCCGAGCCCGCACCGAGACGGAGCTGCGCCTGGCGGCACGCGATACGGTTGTTCGGCTGCGCGAGACGCTGACTCGCGCCCTGCGGTGTGTTCTGGACAAGGCGGTCAGGGATCAGCTGGCCGAGCCGACTTTCCTCGAGAGAGTCCTTCACGATGTCATCATGGCCTACGTCAAGGCCGACGTCGCCGGTGACGAATCGGTCACGATCAACGTGGCCCCGGAGATGCGCCAGAAACTCGCCGCCTGGGCGGTCTCGTCCCTGCAGGCGGAGGCTCAAGCACAAGGGGTGACAGTCAATCTTCTCGGCACATTGAAGGCCGCCGGGTTTGAATACCAGGTGACGGAAGGCACGGTTGACGTCACCGCAGAATCGGTGGTATCGATCCTCTCCGAGCTAGTGGGCCCCGAGCTGCGCAGGCTGCTGGCCGAGGCCGGGGCCACAACCTGACAGGAGACTGCGGACATGCCGGGCCGACCGTACTACGACCTTGCCTCCCTGCCCGCCGTCGGCGAGTTGGGTAGCCCCGCGCCGCTGAATGCCGAACAGCTGCTCGAACGCTTCGAGCGGGAATCGTCTGCCCGGACGCTGATGGAGACGTTTTTCCTGTTCGACGATCTCGTGCAGCGAGAGGCATTCCTCGCCGGGGAGATTCAGGAGACTCATCCGGTTGTCCTTAGCGTTCCGGAAGCCCGCGGGGAGAGTCCGCTACCGCCCTACCTCGCCGGGTTTGGCGTCGATGACGGCGCGGCGGAAGATGGATTGAACGCTCGACATCGGGCGGTCGAGGTGGACAGTCTCTGGGAGGCCTACTTTCGCTACGCCGCCGGGGTGGCCGAGCGAACCGGGAGCGGCGTCTTGTCCGGCTGGGTTCGAAGTGAAGTCGGGCTTCGGAACGCCCTGGCGACGGCCCGCGCCCGGCGGTTGGGGCTGGATCCAGCCGACTACCTCGTGGCGTCCGATCTGGCGGAAGGCGGCCGCGACTTCGCCGCCACCGTCAATGACTGGGCCTCCGCGAGGACCCCCCTGGCCGGCCAGCAGGTCTTGATCCAGGCTCGTTGGGCGTGGCTGGCGGAGCGCGATCCGTGGTTCACCTTCACCGACGACGAGTTCGCCGTATATGCCGCCCGCATCATGCTGCTTGAACACTGGCGGCGGATCGTGGAGGCGAACGAACGCCGGGCGGCGGGCGAACCCGTCCACGGGGCATCGGGGACTGTGGAAAGGGTGAGCTCGTGACAGGCAAGATTGCAGCCGTCTATGGAAGCCTGGTGATCGCCGAAACCGGTGATCGCGTGGTGCAGAACTCGGTGGGTTACTGCGTGCGGTCGGACGGCGTGCGGCTGCTCAGCGAAGTGGTTCGGGTGCGCGGCCGGCGCGCCGATCTCCAGGTCTTTGAGGACACCCGAGGACTCAAAGTCGGCAACGCGGTCGAATTCACCAGGGAGATGCTTTCCGTGGACCTCGGTCCCGGGCTGCTCGGGCAGGTGTTCGACGGGCTCCAGAATCCGCTGCCGCAATTGGCGGAGAAGACGGGGTTCTTCCTTCAGCCGGGTCAATACCTGCCGGCCCTGCCCATCGACCGAAGCTGGAGCTTTGCCCCGGCGGTCAAGCCTGGCGATCTCGTGGTGGCCGGCAGCACGTTGGGCACGGTCCCCGAGGGCATCTTCACCCACCAGATCATGGTGCCGTTCGGCTGGCAAGGCACATTCACGGTCGAGCAAATCGTCGCCGACGGCGATTACACGATCAACCAGGAAATCGCGGTGCTGAGCGACCTGAACGGCCAGGGGCAGACGGTCACCATGCAGCAGCGCTGGCCGGTGAAGGTGCCCCTGAACGTCTCGCGCCGGCGGCTGATGCCCACTGAACCCCTGGTAACCCGTGTGCGGATCATAGACTCGATGTTCCCAATCGTGCGCGGGGGAACATACTGCATCCCCGGCCCGTTCGGAGCGGGCAAGACCGTGCTCCAGCAGATCACGTCGCGAAACGCCGAGATCGACGTGGTGATCGTGGCGGCCTGCGGCGAGCGGGCCGGCGAGGTGGTCGACACGCTGCGTGAGTTCCCGGAGTTGACCGACCCACGAACCGGCAAGAGCCTCATGGATCGCACCATCATCATCTGCAACACGTCGGCCATGCCGGTCGCGGCCCGTGAGGCATCGGTCTACACCGCGGCAACGCTCGCCGAGTACTACCGGCAGATGGGGCTTCACGTCCTGATGCTGGCCGACTCGACATCGCGATGGGCCCAGGCCATGCGCGAGTTGTCCGGCCGGCTGGAGGAGATACCCGGGGAAGAGGCGTTCCCCGCCTATCTGGAGAGCCGCATCGCGGCCTTCTACGAGCGGGCGGGAGCGATCGAGCTCCGGGATGGCCGTATCGGTACGCTGACTATCGGGGGCACGGTGAGCCCTGCGGGCGGCAACTTCGAAGAGCCGGTCACCCAGGGTACGCTCAAGGTCGTCGGGGCGTTCCACGGCCTGTCGCGGGCCCGCAGCGACGCCCGGCGGTATCCGGCGATTGATCCGCTCGATTCCTGGAGCAAGTATACGGGCATCATCGCCCCGGCGAAGGTCCGGAAGGCCCGCTTCCTGCTCTCGCGCGGGAACGAGATCCGCCAGATGATGACCGTGGTGGGCGAGGAAGGCACCTCCACGGATGATTTCACCGACGCCCTGCTGGCGGACCTCTTCGACAACTGCTTTCTCCAGCAGAACGCATTCGATGAGGTTGACGGGGCCACCCCCGCGGAACGACAGGTATTCGCCTTTGACAAGATGCTCGAGGTCGTCGACGTCGGCTATGACTTCGCGGACAAGAACGAAGCCCGTGCGGCCATCGTCAGGATCACCGATCTTTTCAGGAACTGGAACTACGCCGCCACCGACAGCGCGGAGTACCGGCGACTGCTGAGCGAGATCGATCGATTCATCGCCACCCGAGGGCGCCAGGCATGAGGAAGTACTACAACGAGATCAGCCGTATCGCCGGCAACGTGGTCACGGTCCGGGCCGGGGAGGTCGGCTATGACCATCTGGCAGTGATCACCTCGGATCGCGGTGAGTCGCTCGCCCAGGTTATCCGCCTGGAAGGCCAGCAGGTCAGTTTGCAGGTGTTTGCTGGCACACAAGGCGTGTCCAACAACGACCGGGTCCGGATGCTGCACAAGCCCATGCAGATGCCGTTCTCCGAGGCCCTGCTCGGCCGGGTGTTCGACGGATCGGGCCGCCCGCGCGACGGACGCGGCGAGGTCGATGCCGAACGGGTGAGTACCGGCTCGCCGCCGGTCAACCCCATCAAGCGCCGCCGGCCGGACAAGATGGTCCAGACCGGCATTCCGATGATCGATGTGTTCAACTCCCTGGTCGAATCGCAGAAGCTGCCGATCTTCTCGGTTGCCGGCGAGCCGTATAACGAATTACTGGCCCGGATCGGCCTCCAGGCCGACGCGGAGATCATCATTCTCGGCGGCATGGGCTTGAGGCACGACGACTACCTCAAGTTCCGTCACACCTTCGAGGAGGGCGGGGTGCTCGGACGGGCCATCATGTTCGTCCACACCGCGGCGGATCCGGTGGTCGAGTGCCTGATGGTGCCGGACCTGTGCCTGGCGGTCGGCGAGCAGTTCGCATTGCAGGGTAAGCGAGTTCTGGTGTTGCTCACCGACATGACCGCGTTTTCGGACGCCCTCAAGGAGATCGCGATCATCATGGAGCAAATCCCGTCGAACCGCGGCTACCCCGGCGATCTTTACACCCAGCTTGCCCGGCGCTACGAGAAAGCGGTCGATTTCGACGGGGCCGGCTCGATGACCCTGCTGGCCTGCGTGACCATGCCCGGCGGCGACGTCACCCACCCGGTACCAGACAACACCGGTTACATCACCGAGGGGCAGTTCTACCTGCGCAACGGGCGGATCGAACCCTTCGGATCGCTCTCGCGGCTCAAGCAGCAGGTCAACGGAAAGACCCGCGACGACCACCGGGCGATCATGGATGGCTGTATCCAGTTGTACGCCCTCTGCCGCGAAAGCCGCGAGAAACGGGACATGGGCTTCGAGATGTCGGACTGGGACAACAAGCTGCTCAAGTACGGACAGCTGCTCGAGGAGCGGATCATGGACCTGTCGGTCAACATTCCGTTGTTCGAGGCCCTGGACCGCTGCTGGGCGATTCTGGCCGAGTGCTTCGAACCGGCCGAGACCGGCATTCGCCGGACGATCATCGAGAAGCACTGGCCGAAGAGCGCGTCGTGAGGTTTCGAGGACACCGGCGGGACGCCGATGCCGCGTGCGGGGCACAGCACCCCTGAGAATGGACGAGGGAACGGATAGAACCGTGGCCGCGAAGGTCAAACTCACCCGCCCCGAACTGAAGCGCTACAGAGATGCCCTGCATCGCTTCCAGCGCTATCTGCCCATGCTGAAGCTCAAGCAGCAGCAGCTGCAGATCGCCCAGCGAGACATCGCCCGCAAGCGTCGCGAGGCCGAGGCGGCGTTGCGGGCGGCGGAGGCCGAGTTCCGGAGGTTCGAGGGCGTGATGGCCGATCTGGCTGGCGTGTCCGTGCGCAGATTGGCCGACCCGGTCGAGGTCAGGACCTCGAGCATGAACGTGGCCGGCGTGTCTGTTCCCGTGTTTCAGGAGGTGGTGTTTGCCCCCATCTCATACAGTCTGTTCGGCACGCCGCCGT
Organism: Phycisphaerae bacterium; assembly: GCA_018003015.1. Taxonomy (NCBI): domain Bacteria; kingdom Pseudomonadati; phylum Planctomycetota; class Phycisphaerae; species Phycisphaerae bacterium. Next base: position 44,087 of record JAGNEZ010000008.1, read on the forward strand.
GGGTGGACCAGGTGGTTGAAGGCTATCGCGAACTGAACCGCCGCAGCGCACAGATGGACGTCTACGCCCGCCAATACGAGTTGCTCACCCGGGAGCTGACTCGGATCACCCAGCGCGTCAACCTCTTCGAGAAGGTGAAGATCCCGGAAGCCCAGGAGGCCATCCGGGTCATTCGGATCAAGCTGGGCGACGAGATGACCGCAGCCGTCGGCCGGGCCAAGATCGCCAAGAGCAAGCTGGCTGCGGGCATGGAGCCCCTGGTCCTCGCCGAGGGCTCGGACACGGGCCCGGTCGGCTGGAGCGAGACAAATGACCCCGAGGAGGCGGGCGGATGATCGTTCCGATGGCCAAGGTGTTCGTCGCTTACCGAGCTCGGGATCAGAATCGCGCGGTTGATGTCCTCGGTGATCTGGGCGTCATCCATCTTGTGCCGATCGACCCGGCCAAGGCCGCTCCTCACGAGAAGACGCTGGGCGAAATCGCGGACATTGAGCGGGCGATCCGGATCGTGTCTGCGATCGCGCCGGCCGGCTCCCCACCACCCTTATCGCCGCTCGACGCCGCCCGCGAAGTCCTGGCCATCCGGAATCAGGCCACCGACCGGCGCAACCGACTTGCCGCCCTGGATCATCAACTGCGGCAGATCACCATCTGGGGCGATGTGCGGCTCGACCGGATCGCGTTGCTCCGCGGCGCCGGAGTCGATCTGCGCTTCTGTTCCGTGCCAACCCAGGATGTCGCCGCGATACATGCCCAGGTCGTCCAGGTGTTCAGCGAGCTGCCAGGCAGGCGCTTCCTGGTCGGCGTCGCCAGCCGCGATGGCAAGATCCGGCTGCCCGAATCCGCCGCGGAGTACCCCCTGCCCGAGCGAGATGCCCCGTCGATCCGGCAAGAGGCCGCGGAACTCGACGCCGCGGGCAAACAGGATGCCCTTCGCCTCGCTCAGCTGGCTTGCCTGGCTGACGCGATGCGCCAGGCCGTGCCTGGAATGCGGCTGCGTGCCGAGGTCGACGTCGCCCAGCGCAGCGCCCTGGACCGCGACCTGCTCTCCGCCTTCCAAGGGTGGGTACCAGCGAAGGAAGCGTCCTCGCTGGCCGGCAAGCTCGCCCAATCAGGACTTGACGCCGCCGTCCAGGTTCTCGAACCGGAGCCCGAAGAACACCCCCCTACCCTGATCCGCTCGCCCAAGTGGGCGGAGCCGATCGAGGGTCTGTTCAAAATGCTCGGCACGGTGGCCGGATATCGAGAGTTCGACGTCTCCGTGCCGTTTATGATCGCCCTGCCGCTCTTCTCGGCCATGCTGATCGCCGACGCCGGCTACGGAACCGTGTTGTTTCTTCTGCCACTGGTCTTCCGCGCAAAGCTCAAACGCCTTCTTGGCGCGTCCATGACGCATCTGCTCATTGTGATCGGCGCTGCCGCCATCGCCTGGGGACTGGTGATCTCCAGTTTCTTCGGCGTTGAGCTCTACTCACCGTTGATACGCGTGGATCTGAGCGAGGAGTCGCGAACCCTGATGATGAGGATCAGCTTCCTCATCGGCGCCGTACACGTCAGCTTGGCCCAGTGGTGGCAGGCAGCCCGGCTGTTTCCTGATCAATGCTTCCTCGGCAAGGTCGGCTGGGGGGTGTTCATCTGGGGCATCCTGGGCGTGGTCCAGATGTTCGTCCTGCGATCGCCTTTCGGTTGGGACACGGTCTATCCGTACCTGCTGATCACGGGTGGCACCCTTGCCGTTCTGTTCGACAACAGCCATCGCAACCCCCTGAAGCGGGTTCTGCTGGGCACGGCGAATGCCCCGCTGGCCATGCTGGGCACCTTCTCGGATGTCATCAGCTACGTCCGTCTCATGGCCGTGGGTTTGGCCGGCAGCGTCCTGGCGGTGAGCTTCAACAACCTGGTCGGCACCCTGGGCTTCTGGCCCCTGGTGGCCGTGGCCTGGCTGGCCGCCCACAGCCTCAATCTGGCCCTGTGCATGATCGCCCTGTTTGCCCACGGCGTACGACTCAACGTACTGGAGTTCTCGAACAACCTGGGGATGCAGTGGACCGGCTATCCCTACCGACCGTTCACCAAGACCGCAGTTCAGGAGGACTGACCATGGTATCTGAGGCGATGAGTTCCCTGGCCCACACCAGCTTTCCGGCAATCCTCGGTGCCGCTGAGCCGGCCAACGTGTTCGGCACGGTGGGCGTGGCCCTGGCCCTGGGTCTGGCGGCCATGGGTAGTGCACTTGGCATCGGGGCCGCCGGTCAAGCCGCCGCGGGAGCCTGGGGCAAGGAGGCTCGATCCGGCAAGCCCTTGAGCTTCACCTACATCATCATGGTCGGCGCCCCGATCAGTCAGACGCTCTATGCCATGATCGTCATGAACCGCCTGGGGGCACTTCTCAAAGACGCCCCCGACTTGGCGGCGGCGAACACCGGCCTTCTGCTGGGTATCGGCCTGGCCACCGGTCTCGGCGAGATGTTCTCGGCCTGGATGCAGGGACAAATCGGCGCGGCCGGCGTGCGAGCACTCAGCGACGGTGAAGGCAAGGGTTTCGCGTTCATCATCATCGCGTTGGGCATCGTCGAAACCGTCGGCATCTTCACCATGGTCTTCATGCTGGGCATGATCCCTTCCATTCCAGCGGCCGTACAGGCCGGCTGATCTTGTGCCCGGGACCATGGGCGATCCTCACAAAGGGGCTCTTCGGAGCAGCCTGGTGCATCAGGGGGAGTAGATTCTGGAGCGAAAGACCGTGCGATACCATCTCACGGTGTCAGTCGGAGCATTTGCCCTCAGCTGGCCAGCCTCTCCGGCCGCTGCGTCTATCATGATCGAGTTACTGCCCGGGCAAGCAGAGGTCGGCTGCGCGGAAATCCACGGTGTCGCCGCGGGTGAGTGTGACCTGTCCGCCTGGCAGTCCAGAACACTGAACTTCATGGCCGACCTGCGAACGCCGCTGATGACTCCTCGGTTGGCGGGCACGTTCCGAAACATCGACGCTCCGTCGCCCGTACAGGTGCCCGGCGGCTGGCAACTCTTCTACGGAGCGTGGGACGGAGTGCCAACCGGCAACGACCGCATCGACTCGCTGCTGCCTTCAAGGCCATGCATCACGTCTACCGGGCTTCCGGGAAGGACGGGAAGCACTTTCAGTACGACGGAACCTGCCTGGCCACCGGTCACATGCTCAATGACGTGAAGGCGATCGAAAGACCTCGAGATTACTGGCCAACAGCGACTCCGCCTCTGCCGGGCTGATCAGATCCGAGGAAACCCCGGCGAGGTCCTCGGCCGCTTGCTCAAGCTCCACTGCTTCCAGGCTCGATGCCGGACAAGCCCTGGCCAGCTCGGCGGCCACGCTGACCAGCCCCTTGCCCACCCGCAATCGAACCGCCGGAGCCCGCACCGCGCCGTCCGCGGGCACAGCCCACAGGTAGTCCTCGACAATGGATAGGAAAGGGTGCGGATCACTGGCCTCCAGCAGGGCCAGTACCCTCTGGCAAAGCCGCCGGACCGGTGATGAGGCGGAGGGCATGCGGTATGGTTCACACCTGAGCGGGCTTCGACAACTCGCCCCACAAGGCGACGTAGTATTGCAGGAATCGCATCACGTCCGCGGGATCGGCGTTCCTGGTCTTGAAACCCTGAGCCTCAATCAGTGCGAACCGGTCGTAACCGCTCTGGTTGAGCAGCCCGAACAGCTCTCCATAGGGATATCCGCCGGTCAATTCGTTGATGTGCACCGACATGATCTTGTCGCGAAGCAGATCGAAGTAGGGCTTGACCGAGCCGTCTTTGAGGTCCGTGCCGTTGGAATTCCATGTTGCACCGACGTTGGACCGGCCGGCGATATCCAGGATCCTCCGGATCCGCGGCGGATGGGACGTCTCAGAACCATGAACCTCGAGCCAGATCTCGACACCTGCATCGGATGCCGCCTGCCCACATGTGGCCAGAGCCCTGCCGATCTGGTCCAGTGTCTTCTCCTCGGGTACGCCCTTGGGAAGCCCGTTGGGCCGAACCTTGACGCCCTTGGCCCCGAGATCCTCGGCCAGGCCGATAAACTGCTTGGTCACCTCAATCTGCTTCGCCAGCCTGGCCAGGTCCGGATCGTGGTACTCGCAGGTCGAGCCCAGGCTGCACAACACTATGCCGGAATCGGTGAACCGCTTGCGGACATCGGCTCGCTCGGCTTTCGACAGCGCCGGCTCGACCCCGTGCTTGTGCGTGGTACGCAGCTCGACGGCGGCCAGCTTCAACTTGCGGCATCGATCGATGATCGTCGCCAGATCCCAGTCCGGGGCCATGTTGTAGGTCACCAGCCCCAGCTTCATCTTCCGCGCGCTCACCGGTGGCGCGGCCGCTCCCGCCTGAGCCAATGCCGCCCCGGCCGCGACGCAACCCCCGGAGGCTCCGGCCAGCAGAACCGCCGACCGCCCCAACAACTCCCGCCGATTCACCGCTTTGCTCATGTCCGGCCTCCTTTGCCCGGCCGTCCCGCTACCTCCACGAATCAGGTCAGCAGCCGCCGATGCAGCGAATCCAACTCGTCGCCCAAGGCGTGAGGCAGGCGGTCCCCGAACGTCGCGAAGTACTCCCGAACGCTCTCGACTTCCTTGAGCCATTCCGACCGATCCACCCGGAGCAGTCCCTCAACCACCTTGGGCGACAGGTCCAGCCCGGTCATGTCCAGGCTGTCCGGCGTGGGCAGGTAGCCGATCGGCGACGCAATCGCTTCAGCCTGCCCGCGGCAGCGGTCCAGGATCCACTCCAACACCCGCAGGTTGTCCCCGTAGCCGGGCCACAAGAACTCCCCTTCCTCATCGGTCCGGAACCAGTTCACGTGGAACACCTTCGGCGGCCGCCGCATCCGCTGGCCCATCTGCAGCCAGTGACGGAAGTAATCGCCCATGTGGTAACCACAGAACGGCAGCATGGCCATCGGGTCACGGCGAACCTCGCCGATCGTCCCGTATTGGGCCGCGGTCCGTTCGGAAGCCATGCTCGCCCCCATGAACACACCGTGCTGCCAGCTGTAAGCCTGGTACACCAGCGGCGACAGCCGAGCCCGGCGGCCGCCAAACACGATCGCCGAGATGGGTACGCCGTGGTGGTGCTCGATGCGGAAGCTGATCGAGGGACACTGCGTCACCGGAGCTGTGAATCGCGCATTGGCATGGGCGCCGGGTACGGGTTTGCCCTTCTCGTCCACCACGTCCGGTCGCCACGGGTCACCCTTCCAATCGATGCCCTGCGCCGGCGGCGGACCGTCGGCGCCTTCCCACCAGACCGTCTTGTTCTCGCGAAGCAGCACGTTGGTGAAAATCGTGTTCCGTCGTACCGTCGCGATCGCATTCGGGTTCGTCGTCGAGTTCGTGCCCGGGGCAACGCCAAAGAAACCCGTCTCCGGATTCACGCCCCACAACTGGCCGTCGGTATCGATCCGCATCCAGGCGATATCATCGCCGACCGTCCAGATCCGATAGCCCTTGCGGGTCAGGCCCTCGGGCGGCACCAGCATGGCCAGGTTGGTCTTTCCGCAAGCGCTCGGAAACGCGGCCGCCAGATACTCAATTCGCCCCGACGGGGCTTCGACGCCGAGGATGAGCATGTGCTCCGCAAGCCAGCCTTCCTCACGGGCGAAATGGCTGCCCAGCCGCAGGGCCATACACTTCTTGCTGAGCAGCACGTTCCCGCCGTACCCCGAGCCGACGCTCCAGATCGTGTTGTCCTCAGGAAAGTGCAGGATCAGACGACGATCCGGGTTACAGTCCGCCTTGCCGTGAAGGCATCGGGTAAACCGACCGTCCGTGCCCAAGACCTCGAGAACCTCGCGCCCGCACCGCACCATGATGAGCATGTTGAGCACCACGTAGATGCTGTCCGTCAGTTCCACGCCCACCTTCGAGAATACCGAGCCGACCGGCCCGAGCGAAAACGGAATCACATACATCGTCCGCCCGCGCATCGAGCCTCGGAAAATCTCTGCTGCCCGGCGATACCCCTCGCTCGGACTCATCCAGTTGTTGCTCGGGCCGGCGTTCTCCTTCTCCTTCGTGCAGATGTAGGTCAGATGCTCCGTGCGAGCGACATCCGTCGGGGATGTGCGGTGGAAATAGCAGCCCGGCAGCTTGTCCTGATTCAGTTCAACCAGTTCCCCGGTCGCCACCGCCTCGGCCCGGAGGACATCCCGCTGGGCGTCGCTCCCGTCAATCCAGACGATCTTGTCCGGCTGGCAGAGCGCAGCGCATTCCTGAATCCACTTCTCGAGTTCTGTGTGCTGAGTCATGGCCGGTAGGTTAGCAGACTCATACGAGTTTGCAAACTGGCTCGGCGCCCGTCCGGCATGGCCCAAACAGGACGCGGTCAGCTCGCTGGACCAGCCCGCCAGCCAGCAGCGCCAGGAAGATGTGAGCCGTGTCCACGGGGTGCCCGCTCATCGCCAGAACCGCCTGCCCCAGAAGCGCGGCCGCGGCCGTGGTCGACGCAGCCCAACGCGGCACGCGGCCGGCAGCCCGGAAACTCAAGACCAGCGAACCTGCGAAAAGCCCGTACCAGGCCAAACCGCTCAAATAGGCCCCCAAGAGACTATCCCATGGACGGTGGAATGAAGTCGCCATCGGCAGCCATGAAGACATCACCGCGTGCTCGCCGCCCGTCGGAAGCACAACCGCGACGGCGCCGCGCCCCGCCAAACCGATCGCCACGACGAGTACCAGGCCGCGCAGCACGTTCGCCGGCTGCGGAAGCCGACGCGGGGATCGGGCAATCAGCCGAGACCCAATGGCCGCTCCCAGTCCACAGCAGGCCCAGGCGATCAGGAGATCACGCGGATCGGCCACATGAGCCACCGTGAACAGCTGGAGCAGCTCAATCACCGTCGCCACGGTGAGCATCCGAGTTAACGCGTACCTCACGGCCACCTCACGCAGGCGGCCCGCCTCGCACCCAGCCAACACCAGAATCATCGCCCCGAAACCGAAGGCCGAGGCGCCGATCAACTTGTCGACATTCTGCAGCGGAGTCAGCGGAGTGCTCGGACTGGCCGCAGCCGTCCAGGAAAGGGCCAGCGAGGATTGAGCCAACATGTGCAGCCGCCGCCCCAGATGGCTCATGGTCGGATGCACGTCGAACGGCATCAGCGCCGCAACCGCCAGAACAATCAGCGTTGCCGCCGCCGCAGCGCCGTACGGCCGGCTGCGCAAACCAAGGTATAGAGCTGCATGTTGATTGCGGATCACCCGCTGCACGGTCGGAGCCATGCTCGCTCCGATGGCCGCTCCGCTCACGTTGGAGATCACGTCGAGCCAGCTCGCCACTCGATAGACCAGCACCGTCTGGCAAGCCTCAGCCAGATAGCTCAAACTCCCCGCCACGGCCACGGTTGCCGCGTATTCAGCCAGCCGGATCGACCCTCGCCGCCGAACCATGAGCCGCAGGCAGACCCCCATCGGGACATAGATCAGTACGTTGGCGATGGCATCGCTGGGAATGAAGGGATGCCAGAGCAGCCCCCAGCCAAACTGGCGCGCGCGATCCACCTGGAACGGGGCAAAACTACCGTACAGAATGCCGAGAATACCGAGGAAGCAGAGCAGATAGATCGTACGCCGCCGCAGAACCGCAGGCTTGCCACCCGCCGAATCCGCCGCTTGGGGAACACCGCCACGATCGCCGCGATCATCGCCGCGCCACGCGTCGTTCAGGCTGGACCGTAGTAGTTCCGGTAACACGACGTGCCCCTCCGGGTCCGCCCTTCCCCCCGCAACGCAGGAAACCCGTCAACAGGCAAACCGTACGATTCACGCCCCCCCCAGGGCAAACATGAGGCCGCCATTGTACCGCCTGGACGACCATTCACCAAGGAAAAAGGCGTTCTCGCCTATTCCCAGAAACAACCTAACTTATTTCCAGAAAAAGAGTTGGATTACATCGAGGGCTTCCCGTGCCCCGCACATGCCGATCGCCGGCGACGACCCGCACAACCCGCTCACCCGGCACCGCCTGCCTCACCGGGCGTGCCGGCCCGCCGACGCCAAACCAGGAAGAAACTGGGGATCAGCACCGGACGCACGAAGAAGGTGTCGATCAGGATACCCACCGCCAGGGCCAAGCCGATCTGACGAAGGAGAGAAAGGCCGCCGACCGCCAGGGAGCCGAGCGTGGCCGCCATAATCAGACCGCAGTTGCTGATCACCGAACCGGTGTTGACGATGGCCCGGGCCGTGGCCTCGCGGACGTCCGCCCGCCGGGCCTCACGCTGGAGGCGCGACACAAGGAAAATGTTGTAGTCCTGCCCGACGGCCACCACGATCACGAACACGATCATGCAGACTTTCCAGTCCAGGCCGCTCTCTCCGAACAAGTGGACGAAGCAGGCATCGCAAATCGTCAGCGTCGCGCCGTAAGTCAGCCAGGTCGCGAAGATCATGAACAAGGTCAGTGGCAGATCCCAGACCACGGCCACGACGATAAGACCGATCACAATCGTTACCAGGCACATGACCCGCACCTGGTCGGCACCGGAGATGGTCCGAACGTCGATGATATACGGTGTCAGCCCGGAAAGCGTCACCTCCGCCGCCGACCCACCCGCACCCAGCTCGTGGCCATACGCCAGCGCAATCCCCTGAACCTCCCCGATCAGGGCCATGGCTTCTCGCGAGAAGGGCCGGTGTTTGATCAGCACTTCGAACCTGAGCAGCGGGCCCTTCGGCGACTGATAGTATGGCTTGGCAGCGCGCTTGATCAGGCCGTCCACGACCGCGACCTGCCTGCCCCAGCCACGAGAACCCAGCGGGGCGTCGAGGGAATAGACATCCTCAACACCGGGGAGACGCATGATCCTGTCGCTGAGTTCACGGCATGTCTTCTCCAGAGCGTCACCTTCCGGCAAGGCTCTCTCGAAGTCTAACACGACCTGGGTCGAAAACAGCTGGCCGGGCGCAAAGTGCTTCTCCAGCAACCTGAACCCACGTTCGGAAGAAGAACCCAGGGGCAGTTCGGAAAGCGAGTCGTAACGAAGCTCGATCCACGGAGCCTTCAGTGCGGGAAGGCCTAGAACCAGGACGCCCAGGACGAGGATGGTTCCAGGCGCGCGGCCAACGTATCCGGCCAGGATCGGCCAGACCGTCCTCTGGCCCAGGCTCGGCGGGGCCTTCATCCCAACGGGCCAGAACAACGCTCTGCCCAGCAGCCGGGCGACGGCAGGAGAGAGAGTCAATGCGGCGAGCAGGGCGACGACCAGCACCGGGGCCAGAACCCTGCCCACGTTCTTGGTGGGAATGAGGTCGGAAGCGATCATCATGCTAAGCCCGCAAATCGTCGTCGCGGCGCTGGCGATAATCGCCGGGCTGGTGCACCGGGTCGCTTCCACGGCGGCGGCGTTGAGGCCCGGCGTCTCCACAACCAGTTCCCGGTATCCGGCAATCCAGAACAGCGCATAGTCAACGCCCGCGCCGAACAGAAGAACCACCGCGAACAGTCGCTCGATGTCGGTAACCTGCCATCCCCCGTGGACCAGCAGGCTCAGTAGAACAAACGCCAGAAAGACGCTGGTGCCGATCGAGGCCAGGGGCACAAAAGCCCCTACCGGCGAACGATACACCACGACCAGAATGACCAGCACGGCGGTGATGGTCACCCACGTGGTGTGATGCATGGCTTTTCGGGTCGCGGCGGCATAATCACGCCCGATCGCGGCGACGCCGGTGAACTCCAGCTGCAGGCCCGCTGGACACCCCGAAGCCGCCAACGCCTCAATCCTGCGAACCTCGACAGCCGAGGCGTCGCTGATGAAGCCGGTCTTGAGATTGGCCACGACCATGCCGACCTGCCTGTCCTCGCTGACCAACCTGAGGTTGAAAAAGGGCATCGCGGGCGAAAGAACCACCCCGCCAGTCGCCTTCCCGATCTCGACGGCCAATGAACCGAGCCAGGTGAAATCCTCGGACGTCAGGCCGGCTTCACGATGGGCCACGACGATCGCGCTGCTGCGGGCGGCCAGTTCCGGAAACGCTTGGCGAAGGACCTCCACGGCCTTGTTCTGCGGCGAACCCTCAGGCAGAAACGAACCGAGGTCGCTTGGCGGCAACGGCTCGGTAAACATGGCCCAGCAGACGCCGGCGGCCAGTACCGCCATCCAGACAAAGACGAGAACCCATGATCTGCGGGCAATCCACTGCCCAAGAAGGTCAACCATAGGACGACTTTGTAGCCGGTCCCGGTTCACTCGACAAGAAAAGGAATCACGGGTTGCCCGGCGAGCACCCCTGCGGTAGTCTGCAATCTGGTCCCACCGATATTCACGAGGAGCGAGCTATCCATGAACGGACGCGATCGCGTTTTGGCAATGATCGAGGCCCGAACGACGGACTCAATCCCTCTGATGCCGATCACCATGATGTTCGCCGCGGACTGGATCGGAGTCGAGTACGGGCGATACGCAACCGACCACCGCACGCTGGTCGAGGCCCAAATCCGCACCGCTGAAGCATTCGACTTCGACCACGTCTCGTGCATCTCCGACCCGACCCGCGAGGCGGCGGACTGCGGAGCCAGGATCGAGTTCTTCGCTGATCAGCCACCGGCCATCGTCGAACAGGATGCCCGCCTGGCAAACAAGGCCGATCTGGTGCGTCTCCACATGCCCGACCCGCTGGGCGGCGGCCGAATGCACGATCGCGTCAAGGCTGCGGCACTGCTCAAGGAGCGCGTGGGCGGGACGAAACTGATCGAGGGCTGGATCGAAGGGCCCATCGCAGAGGCCGCCGACCTGCGCGGGCTGAACACGCTGATGCTGGATCTCGTCGATGATCCGGGCTTCGTGCGCGACCTTTTCGCCTTTGTGGTGGAGATGGAGCTTCAATTCGCCAAGGCCCAGATTGAAGCTGGAGTGGAACTGATCGGCGTCGGCGATGCGGCCGCGTCCCTGGTCGGTCCGCGACTCTACCAGGACCTGGTCTGGCCATACGAGAAACAACTCGTCGACGGTCTCCATGCCCTGGGAACCCGCGTCCGGCTCCACATCTGCGGCAAGACGCGACAGATCACCGCCCCCATGGGCACCCTAAGCTGCGAAATCGTCGACCTGGACTCGATGACGCCCCTTTCCGAAGCCAGAACGGCGATGGGGCCAAATCAGCTGCTTTTGGGCAATATCAATCCCGTGACCATTCTCCGGAACGGCACCCCAGAGGAGGTGCGGGCCGCGATCGCGGCGTGCCACCGGGAGGCCGGTCCACGGTACATCGTCGGAGCGGGCTGTGAGGTTCCGCGGGAGACGCCGGATGCCAATCTGCGCGCTCTGTGCGCCTATGCTCGAGAGCATCGCCCGTAGGTGGCCCAAGGCGGCCGATACAATCGGTTATACCCTTGACACGGAGCTGCTCAGAAGTCAACATGAAATAGGCCGCTCGGCGGCAGCCGCCGCCCGCACGGGCCGGGCGGGATTCGGCCCAGTCGCCGCGGCCGGCAAATCGAGGAAATCGCCGCGAAGGCAGGGAGGAGGAGGTATCCGTCCGCATTTGAATCCACCGGTGTCTTTGGTGTAAGATGGTTCGTCGGGGAGTGCCGGCGTGCCGTGGGATAGGGTTCGCGCACGCCACGCGGGCCGAACCGGCTCGGTAGGGTTTCTATTTGGCCTGTTTTGGCAGGAGGAGAGTCATGAGAGGTCTAGCGATTGTCGTGTGCGCTTTGGCTGCGGCCGTACCGGTGCTCGGTGCGGAACTCGTCGTCAACCCGGGCTTCGAAAGCGGCGATCTGGCGCCGTGGGTCCAGTGGGGACCGGGCTGGGGCGACTCCGGTCCGGTCGCGGTCCAGTCTGTCACCGTCTACGAGGGTACGTACGCTGCGGAAATCCCGCTGAACGCCAATGGGGGCAGCTACGGCTTCAAGCAGTTGGTGGATGTCCCCGCCAACACTCCGCTGACGTTCAGCTGCTACGTCAACGCGCCGAATCCCGGCCAGAACTGGGCCGAAGTCCTGCTCTTTCCCGACGCGGTCCTTGACGACACCAACATCGACAGCGGCGATCTCTCCAAGCCGTTCATGATCTGGAAACGCGATTCGTGGACCGGCGTGCCCGGTCTGCCGGGCGGCACGTTGCCGACAGTCGATGCCCTCGGCGATGAAGGCTGGGAGAAGGTCACGGGCACGATCAGCTCCTCGACCGGCACCGTGACGATCGCATTCAAATGGGGTGGCTTTGTGACCAGTAGCATGCTCGTCGATGGCGTGTCGCTGACACCAGAGCCGGCTTCGCTGCTCATTCTGCTGGCCGGTCTACCTCTGCTGCGTCGCAGCCGCCGCTGAGACCACAGGCCGGCATCGTCAACGCCGAATGGGCGGTCTGAAATCAGACGTGCCAGGACATTGAGGCCGGTCAAGCGAGACCGTTCCAGGACACACGAAGGCCGTGGGGACTCGCCAGCGTCCCCATGGCCTTTTCCTCTGGGCGTCGGAGAATACAGCCCCTATCGTTGATAGATGGGCAGGTAGTGATACTTGACTGACAGACTCAGTATCGCCATCGAGGTCGCATACACACGGCCAGCGTCCCGCTCCTCACCCTGGCGTGCATCCCAGGATCCCGCGTGCTCGCCGTTGTTCTCCTGGTGGCGAAGCAGAATCGACTGCACGACCTCCCGGGCATGTTCCGCGTACTTGTCGCCGCGCTGGTACATGCCCTGAGCATAGTAGTAGGTCCCATACAGAAACCACTCGGTCTCCCACGTCGGCTTGAACTCCATCAGCCAGTCCGCCGAGCCCTTGACCGTCGGATCCTCGTAGAATCCACAGACCTGCAACGACAACAGCCCGGCCGCACCCATCGCATACTTGTGGTCGCCGCCACCGGGCTGGTAGCCGAAGGAGGCGGGAGCCACCGCCCGGGCATCAGCCCGAGGAGACAGCGCCCGGTAACTGCGCCGGATGTAGTCCGCCGCCAGGTCAACTGCCTCCTTGGGGACGATAATCCCAGCATTGCGGGCCGATCGCAAGGCCATGACCTGCCAGACGGTCACCGACAGATCGGAATCGCTGCTGTCCGGCTCATAGCGCCAGCCCCCGCGAAAGCGGGGCTCCTTGCGGACGTTCTGCGAACGGAGAATCAACTCGATCGCGAGCAGCAGCCGGGCACGAATCTGGCGGTCCTGTTCGCGATCCACGCCCATGCCCAGCATCTCCGCGAGCAGGAGACTGGCGATCCCGTGGCCATACATCCGCGAGTGATCACCCTCCCCAAAGTACCCGTCCTTGCGCTGACGCCGCTCGTCCAGCACGCATACCAACGCCTTGCGGAGTGCCTGACCCTCCGGAGTCTCATCGGTCGGGCTGTGGCCGAGCGAAGCGATCGCCATGGCCGCCAGCGAGGTCAGTGCCGTGCTGTTGCGGCCAATCCCGGCGTTGGGCTTGCGTTTGCGGCTCTCCTTGTCGATCGAGCCATCCTCCCCCTGCTGGCGAATGAGGTAGGCGACGGCCTTCTCCAGGGCCCGGTCCGTCTCGTCCTTGCGGAACGGATCCAGTGCCGACCGCGTGGCCGGAGCGTATTCCTCGCCGGGAACGGCCAAGCACAGCCACGCGAGCCATCCGACAGCCAGCCATCGTGCGAGTACCCGGGTCATTGGGCGTTATCCTTGGCCTTTTCGGCAATGGTCTGGAAGTAAGTCTCCACCATGTCGCGGTAGTCGTCGGCGACCTTCTCCCGCCGTCCGGCCATCAGATCCTGGGCCAGCTTCGGCGGCAGCTTGCCCCAGGTTTCACCCGAGGCCGACCTGACCGCCGCGGGCAGCGCGCCGCTCTCCCCGCCAGCCACCGCGTTGAGGTCAGCACCACTCCTGCTATCCGGGGTGTCCCCCTCACTTCGGGGTGGTCGGCCGACGGTCGTCTGGCCGCTGATCCGCATCTGGCGCATGGCCCGGGCAGTTGCGGTGGCAGCGTTTCTTGCCAGAGCCGCAGCGTCGGAAGCCGCACGGCGAGTCTGCTCCGCCGTTTGACCGCGGCTATTCGGGGGCGCGGCAAGCGACTGATCCAGCTGGGCCATCGCCCGGGCGAGTGATTCCGCGGCGCTCTGCGGCAAAGCAGTCGCGCTTGCCGACCCGGTGCTCTGCGCCGCCTGCTTGCCACGCTCGGCCATGGCGTCAAGTTGAGCCAGGTGCGAGTCGATGGCCCTGCGAGCCTCGTGCACGCTTCGGGCGGCCTGGCCGGCACCCTTGGTTCGGAGCGCCGACGTCGCCGCGGGCAGTTCCTTCCTGGTAATTCCCTCTACGCCTTCGGCCAGGCTGTCCAGAACCTCATGCGCGGTCGCATCGCCGACTCGCTCCTCGAGTCGGGCAGCTCGTTCCATCGCCGCAGAGGCCGCATTGAGGTCGCGGCCGACCGGATCTTGACTGGCATGCAGGTCACCCGGAGAAGCCACCCGCTGAGCAGCCTCCTGGGCAATCTGCCGTGCGTCCTGAGCCATCCCCCGCAGGCTTTCAGCGACGACGGAGGCTCCCTCCGCGGATTGTCTCGCACCCTCGGCTTGAGCCTGATCCCCCTTCCCCGCTCTCTGGGCCTCCTTCGCCGCCCGTCGACCGATCTCGGCAAAGGCCTTGACGCCCTCCGCCGCCCCGGCAAGCTCGGTGGCAGTAGCCTTGGCCCGCCCAGCCAGATCCTCGATCGACTCGGAGGATACGGCGGCAGCCTTCTCCGAAGCTGCAGCCACACCCTGTTCGGCCTTGTCCAGACGCTCCTTGGACCCCACTCGACCTTGCTCCGCGTGTCTTCGAACGGCCTTCAGATCCTTGGCGGCGACCTCCTGGCTTCGCCTGCCAATCTGGGCCAGACGCTCGCTCAAGGCGTTGCGGCGGTTATTCTCCTCGCCAACCGGAGGGGCAAGACGTTCAGCGACCTGCCCCTCCTTGTCCGATGCCTCCACCAGCTCGGCGCGAGCCTCCTCCAGCGATTCCCTTGCGACTGCGGCCAAGGCCCTGCGCATCTCGTCGCTGCGACCCAGTTCCCGAGCCATAGCCGCCATCTGGTCGCCAGGCTCCATCTGGGCCAGGACGGCCACCCGCTCGGTGGCGGCAAACTGGGAATCGAGCGATTCCTGTAAACCGAGTCCCCGTTCCGCCCGGCGCAGGGCCGCTCGAGAAGCGGCCACGTCACCACCCGACTCCAGAGCCTGCTGGTGCTCACCGAGCTGCCGAAGGACATTCGCCAGATTGCCCTCCCGATCGGCGGCCGACGCAAGGTTGCTGACTTGCTGCTCGCGTTCCGCGGGCTCGGCGACCTGCTCAAACGCCCGATCCGCCTCATCACGCGGCTGTTCCAACATCGCTACCGCGTCATCGTCATCCCGCGCCCGCTCGCGACCCTCTGCTTTGCTGGCGTCCTGGAGATTCGCGTCCCGCCGCAAGGCATTCTCAAGGTCGCGCACACCCTCGCTCACCTTGGTCTGGCTGGCCTGCAGGCCGGCCAATTCGCGAGACGCCTCCTGCGGGCTCTTGCTCTCCAGACCCGCCGCAGTGTCGAGCGCCACCTGCCGCACCCGCTCAGCCTGGTCTGCCAGGCCGGCCATCATCTCACCCAGCGACGGAGCGTGAGCGGCAATCACTTGGCGAGCCTGCGCCAACCGTTCCTGGATCGAGTCCTTCGTCTCGGCTGCCTCTCGAGCCACTCGATCCAGCTTGTCCGTCACCCGAACCACCGGCTCGGCCGTTCGCCGGCGCTGATGCATCTGCTCGCGGCTCTCTCGCCATGAAGCGCTATCCCGATTCCTGTACAACCGCTCCCGAGGCCAGCCGCGGATGCCCGCCGACTCCAGCCGGTCGGCAACCCCAAACACGTGGTTCGCAAAATCGCTGTTCTCGGGCTGCTTCGTGTGCGCCGTCGGCGACGATGACTCCCATCGTTCGTGATTCCGCACCTCATCCAGAGCCGCGGCCAGCTCGGCAACACCATGGCCCGCGTCGAGCGTCTTGAACGCCCCGTTCACGGCGGCAAGAGACTTGTGAGCCAGGTCGTCCTCAATGGGGCGGGTCCGGATCGCCTTCAGGGCCCGATGCACGAGGTCCAGGTCAGACACGAAGGCCGGGTCGTGGTCCGGGCGGGCTTCCTCCAGCTTGGCCCGATCTGAGTAGAGCTCCAACACGGTTCTCCACAACCGGTCCCGGACCGCCTCGAGTTCCTTGAGCCGCTTGATGTCGTCTGGCATGTCTCCCGGCTTGTCGCCCTGTGCCTGACGCCTGGTGATGTTGCGGCTCTGCTCAGCCGCTTCACGCGTCCGCTCGGTCAGTTCATTGAGGAGCGGTTCCATGACGGGGAGCTTGCTCTCGAGTCGTCGACGCTGGCCGTCCGCCTGTCCGGCCTCATCAGCGATGTACCCGCCCCAGTCGGTCCGAGCTTCGGCCAGCTGTCTGAGGACCCCACCGGACTCGGGCTTCGTCTTTGCCTCCTGCGATTCCACGAGTCGTTTGGCCAGCCCCTCACGAGTGGTACGCAGGCGTATCGCCAGCCGGCGACTGATCTCGGCGGGGCGACCAGCGTAGCGGCTCGCCAGATCGGCGAAACGCATCTCGACCTGCTTGATCTGCTTGAGGACAGTCTGCTCGCGGCGAGTCCAGCGCCCGACCGGCGCATCCGGCAGTCGCAGGATCGCGTCGGTTCGCTCCTGGTCCCGCTGGAGCTCGATCAGGTCCTGCATGGCCAGGCCGACTTCATCACTGACCAGCAGTTCCGAGAAGATCTCGCGGACCTCTCGGGCGTCTTGCTCGACCCGGCCGATCATCTCCGCGGCCTGACGGAAGGCCTCCCTCGTCTTGCCGGTATCGCCCAGAGACAGCGATGACTCCACTCGTTCCACCGCACCCTGAGCGGAGTCACGCTGAATGCGGGCCACAACCATGCCGGTGGCCGCCAGCTCCCAGCCGTCCGCCCCGCCACCGGACGCCCGCGCCGCATCGGCGAGAGCCTCCCGGAGCGAACTCGCTTCCTGGCCAAGCCGACCAGCAACCGCTCGCAGCTTGTCGACACTCGCGCCCAGGCTCGCCACGTCATCGGGATTGAGGCGCCCGGCAACATCCTCGGCGGTGATTTTAGCCTCCGCGGCGAACTTCTCGAACTGGGCGAGCAGCTCGAATACACCCCGCCTGGCCGCGATTGGCTGGAGATCGGCCGGCGAGAACCCGGGAGAGGCGATCATGATCCTGATCGGCAACGATTCGGCTACGCTACCTTTCAGATCGGCAACCGCCAACCGAGTTGTCAGCCGATCGCCCGGCTTGAGACCCAGCGGCGTCAAGTCCCAGTCCTTCTGGAGACTCATCGTTGCAGCCGGCCCGGAAGGCAGCGACGTTGCCACGGGAAATGGCGATTCCTGCCACGTGCCCTCGGTGACCATGACCAGTTGCCACACACGAGCGAGCCCGACGTCATCGCTGGCCACGCCGGCCAGCCGGACGATCTCGTTGGGCGGGACCAGCAAGTCCTTGGCGGGTTCCGTCAGCCGAACCGTGGGCCGCTCATCGGGCAAAGGTTTGATTTCATATCTCGGGCTGAACTTGCCGCTGTCGAAACCGGTGCCAGCCGCCAACAACGTGACCTTGTATTCACCGGCGGCCTGAATCGGGATCGCGGCCGCCAGCTTCTGAGGTTCGACACGTTCCACCGGCACGCGCGTGAACTGCCCTCCCTGCTCCATCTCGATCGCCGCCTGGCTCACAGGCTGGTCGATGTGCAGAACCACGCGGGCAGTGCTCCCGGCATGGGCCGTCAGATCGCCGCGCCTTTGGGCATTCTCAGAACGCGGCCCCCGTGCCATGTAAGCCGGATACTCGTAGGTCACATCGAAAGCGGTGACGTATGGCCGCAGGCGTGACTGGATGGTGTGCCATTGCGTGATCGCGTCGCCGGCCCGCACCCGGTAGGAGATCGCGTTCTCATCCGTCTGAAGCGTGACCTGGTACTGGAGCAGCCAATCGGCTGAGGGCATGGACACGAACTCGGCTCTTCGCCCCCCGCGAGCCATTTCCAGCGTCACCTCGGCCGGGGCGGGGCCCGAACAGGCCACACGGATCGGCACACTGTCACCCTGCGGCACCAGGGCGTCCGCGGGGGACGGTTCCAAAATCGAGAGCCGGGTCGACGACACCCTCTCGATGTCCGCCATCGGAAGCAGTGTTCGAGCCACCAGTCGGCCAAAACGAATGTCCTTGTTCGTCAGAAGCCCGACGAAGACCACCAGACTCACCGTCGCGAACAGGACCCATCCCCGAACGAGACGAGGAGGCAGAAGGACCCGCGGATTGAGGGTGCTCATCCGGCCAGCCACCGAGACCTGGAGCATGGCCCGGAATTCGGATGAATCCAGCTCCGCCCCCGAATCCGCACTTCCCAGTTCCACCGCGGAGAGGAGATCTTCACGCAAATCCGGCCGCAGCCCTTCGACGAACACCGCTAATTGGCGCAGGCTCGGCGCTTGGAACGCCGGCCGGATCCAGTAGAACCACGCGGCAAGGGCCACGACCAGATAGACGCCGATGCTCAGGCCCCAGCGGGCTTGATCGGACAGTATCAGGTATCGGTCAATCGCCGCCCCGGCGATCAATGCGACTATAAGAGCCAGAAGGCTTGCGGACAAACCCCGCCGCCGCACCAACACCCGTCGCCGGGCGGCCAGGGCGTCGAGCCTTTCCTGCGTCACCTTGTCAAGCGGTATCTGCATGACAACACCTTCTAGATCAAGCCAATTCGCTTGCGCACGACCCACTCCAGCGTCAGGAGCAGGATGATCGGGGCGAAAAACCAGTAGCTCTGGGCCAACCGGGTCTCGCTGACCACCGTGCGGCCCGCGCTGAGCGGCTTGAGCAAGCCGGCCAACCGGCCGACTTCTTCCTCACGGAGGTAAGTACCGCCGGATGTGGCCGCCATCGCCTTGAGCAACTCCTCGTCACTGCTCAGGCGGGCTGTCTCAGAACTCTGGCCGGGCTCGACGGCGAATGTCGTTCGTGCCTTGGTCTCCAATTCGGAGAAACCCTCGATCGAAACGCCCACTTCGTATTCGCCTTCGCCCAGGGCGGGAGTCGCCGCACAATACCGGCCGATCCGGCGGGTATCGGGTTCCAGGGGCATGGCCGCCACTTTGACCCCACCGCGGTAGATGGCCGCTTCGCCCCGAGCGCCGACCAGGGGCTTGCCCTCCCGGTCGGAAAGCTGGACGCGAATGCGTGCGGACTCACCGGCCTGGTAGGCAGGACCACCCGCATCAAGGGCGAGGAAACGATCCTTGACGGCGAACGGAGCCTCCATGAGCCAGTTGACGATCTGGTTCCAGTATCGCGTCTGGTACCGGTCCGCCACCTCATATCGCCATCGCCAAGTCTCGTCCGAGGCACAGTAGAGCACGTGACCCGCGCCCACCTGGCGGTGAACGAGAAACGGAATACGACGCTCATCGCGGCAGACCGCCTCGGCCAGCACCTCGGTACCCTCGAGAGCCCGGACCGGCGCGATCCAATGCGGTGCGGGCAGAATGGGCCACAACGCGGCGTTCATGCCCAAATCGTTCTCCAACCGCAGGGCAGCCGAGAGGCGACCCGGAGCGGCGAGTTCAAGATGGTCCGGAAGCGAACGCCCGAAACTGTCCGCGGGACCGACCGGGATCAACCGCCCAAGCACCGTCCGCTCATATTCCCTCAGGTGTCCTCGCTGTCCGTCGATCAGAACCAGCCCCCCGCCGTGCTTCTCAACAAAGTCACGGATCCACTCGAGCTCCTCACCCCGAAGGGCCCCCGGCGGCAGCTCCCCAAGGATGATCAACCCGTAGGCCATCAGCGATTCACGATCCGGAGGAAACCGGCCGGGACCGTCAACTTGGCTCCACGCGGCTCCCTGGGCCCCGACATCCTGAATCAGGAGATCGATCCGCCACTGCCGATCACGATCGAACAGGTCTCGAATATACCGCGTCTCCCAGCGCGGCCGCCCGTCCAGCAGGAGTATCCGCCTACCCTGCCGGGTCACCATGAATCGCAGATCGGACGAGTTGTTGTCGCGCCGGCATTCCCCGTCAACCGGCGACAGAGCTACCTGAAGCCCGACGGGTTCCGACAGCATCTGCACGTCGGCATGAACGACCGCGTTCCTGGTGGCCATCGCCTCCTTGGCCGCGAAGTCGAAATCGATCCGGCGTGCGCCGCTGCCGTCGGTCTGCAGTTCCTGTTTCCAGACCTCACGGCCCTTGTCCGAGATGGTCACCACAAACGAGCGGCCGGGAGCCATGGCATCCCGCAGAAGGACCTGACCCTTCACGCGATCATCCGCGTAGACCGATTGTGGCGCCTGGACCTCCGCTAACGCGAGATCGGGCGGCTCGACAGGACTTCCCAGGCCGACCACGTGAACGGGAACGCCGCGGGCCCCCAAGAACCGGGCCAGCTCGAGCGGCGACCCACCGTCGTTGTGCCGGCCGTCGGACAGGAGCACAACGGCCGTTCGATCGGCCCCCTCACCTACAGAGCTCCGAATGCCGTCAGCCAAGTCGGTCACACGGGACTCGGGCGTACCCGGAAGCACATCCGGCATCCGAGCCGGCATGTTTGAATCCCATACTCGTCTTGCCTCCGCACCTGCGAGGGTCATGATATCGACCTGATGAGTCCCGTTGAGCTGGGCCGCGAGTCCTCGCTCCGTGTCGAGAAGGAGCGATTCGGCCCGTTTCCACCTCGTCTGAACAGAGACCTCGTCCAACACCTTACGCAGCTTCGGATCGCCGGACTTGACGACGCCATCGGCATAGGCGGCGAAGGCGGCGGTGAATCGCTCCTCCCACCGACCGAGCATGTCGGCCACCTGGGCGAGTTTCGACAGGTCGGCGGTGCGATCGTTCGCTGCCAGCTCGCGCCGCAGGCGGCGCACCGGTTCGACGATCTCGCGATCGAACTCCTGCCGCAAGCGGAGGAGTGTTGACGCCCCGTCCTGGCCGGGCTGTTCCCAGTTCGACAGGAAGAGCCCGGGGATAGGCCATTCCTTCTTGCCATCCGGCCGATCCCAGCCGACGCAGACGAAGTCCTCACCACTTCCTTCCTTGTGCAGGGCCTCGATGTAGTAGCTCCGCCCCGCTTCGAGCCGGACGGGCGCGGATCGCTGGGATGGCATTACTTCCCATTGATGGTACGGGGTAAAGCCGTCGATTCGAGCGATGGTCTTCTTCTTGGAGTGATCCTGATCTGGGCTCAGCGCGAGGATTGAGTCGTCATCGCTGTTGATCCTGAAGGTATACGTGCCCGCCAGTGGCGGACAGATGAAACCTCGGACCCGGGTTCCGTAGTTGTCGCCGCGGTTTGGCCGGCTCTCGAAAAGGTCGCGGCTCTCCTTCTGATCGGGAGCCTGCTTGAACTTGGGGCTGCCGGTGAGATCGTCGAGCTTCGCTCCCGGAACACCCTCGAAGTACTCGACGGTCACGCTTCCCCGCGGCGGATCGAGCGGCGGCAGGCGGGAGATGTCCAGCCCGGCGAGCCGCCTGGCGGCCTTCTCGAGCCGAGCCTGCAGCCGTTTCAGCCGATCCTCGCGGCTGAGGCCCATGAGCGGCCCGCCCTGACCCATGGCGATCTGGCAGGCCTCGCTGAGAAGCCGGCCGAAGTCCAGCAAACCGAGATCGATCTTGTCCGTCGAAGCGTCACCTCGCGAGGCGGCGATCAGTAGCTTGCGGCCGGTGTCGAGGTGCTCGTCATTGAGCCCCATGCTCTGCGAGCCGTCCACGAAGACCAGGACCCGGCCCAGTTGGCCCTCCTGCCAGCGATGGGTCAGTACCGGGCCGGTCAGGCACACAACCACCGCGAATACCGCGAATGCGCGGATCAGGGGCAGCAGAAGCCTGGCCCAGCGCCGGGCCTGCGTTCGCACATCGCGGCGATACCCGTGCCAGGCCAGCAGGGCGGCACCCAGACCAAGCACCGCGCCCTGCCAGGCCGTCAGAATCCCGGCGAAGTCGAGACGCAGGCTCATGTGGCCCTCCTCGCGAACCACTGCTCCAGCAGCATCTCCACCGCCAGGAGTGCCAGCACCGCAACGAACAGATAGCGCCACACCTCCCGCCCGTGCCGGCGATGACTCTGCAGGGTCGCGTATTCCTCGAAGGTAGCAGCCACGTCCGCGCCGAGCGTGGTCCCGACGCCGGCCAGTTCACGCTCATCCAGCATGCGGAGGTCTGACTCTTCGCGTGGCGCGTTGACGGCGAAATGCGTTGCCGCGATTCCCTCGCCTGAGAAGACGTAGAGCCCGGGGTGCCAGGCCGGGCCAAAGGCCACCACGGCGCGAGGGCCATGCGCGGTGGCGGTCATGCTCTGACTGCCACCGTCCGGCAAGGTCACCTTTGCCCTGGCGCCCTCGCGTTCGGGTGGCAGGAAGAGGACCAGCTCGCCGCCCGACTCGACGTTGGTCGGCGGGTAGACGGTGGACGCGAGATAGGTGACCAGTTGCTGCATCAGTGGGACGTACGCCGGGCGCATGGGCATGTTGCCCCAATCGGCATCGCAGGCCGTCGCGCAGAAGATGACCCGCCCCTCGCCCAGCCGCCGCTCGATCAGCAGAGGATCGCCGTTGGCCAGCCGGGCAAGTACGGTCATGGCGTCACCCGCGGTCTTCAGGGCCCCGGCATCCTCTGGCGGCAACCACATCCAGACCTCCGCCCCCGCGATGGTGCCGTTCTCAGGGTTGTTGAACAGCACCATCGCCTCGTGCTCGAAGTGATCCGCGGCAACGGAGGTCTGCATCTCGCGGTCGGTCTGACTGCCGGCCGGCGGCCGCAACCGCAGCGGCATGAGCCCGTCGCCGGCCTTTGCCAGGGCGGCATTGAACCACCCCACGTCGGTCTTCGAGCCGGAGAAGAACAGGAGTCCTCCTCCCGATCGCACGAACTCCTCGAGCAGGTTCGTCTGCTCGGCAGACAGCGTGGCCACGTTCGCCAGCACCACGACGCGCGTGTCGACCAGTGCCTTCTGATCGAGTTGACCGGGTTCCAGAACCCGGGCACGAACCAGGTCCGACAGCCGACCAGATCCAGCGAAGGGCTGGAGGGCGATTTCGAGGTAGTCCGTCTCGCCGCCGAGGGGTTCAGGGCTGGGTTCGCCGTTGATCAGAAGCACCGGGATGCGGCTCCAGACGCGGAGGGACGCCAGCATCGAGTTGTCGGCCATGATCGCATCCGGATCGACCGCGACTTCGACGTAGTGCGATCCGGCCGTCTCGAACACCTGCGAGAACATGACCTGGGCCTGTTCACCCGATCCCACGGCAATCTCGGTGGTCTCGCTCTCGCGGCCGTCCACTTTGAGGTGAACGCGCAGTCCGCTGCGGGCGCTCCGTCCATCGTTGCGGACGGTCGCGGTCATGCGGGTTCTCTGCCCCACTCCGATCGCCAGACGCGAGAAGCTCAAGGCGCCGACCGAGACGTTGTCCACCGGTTCGCCGCCGCAGCGCAGGAGGGTGACATGAGGCTTGACCGGCATGGCCCGGAGACCCGCGGCGCAGCGTCGGAGCTCGGCGGTCTCGGCCTCGCCCCAGCTGACTCGCTGAAAGTCACTGACCACCACCAGCTCGCGGTCGGCGTGGCCCATCTCGCGGAACCGTCCCACTGCGGATTCGATTGCGGCGGCAGGCCGTGCCCTGGCGAAGCCCTCGGGCGCGTCCGCCAACCGCTTGCGCAGACCTGCGAGGTCCACGGTCGACTTGGCGAAGACGGGATGCCCGCCTCCGGCCAAGGGTACGACTCCGGCGTCGGAACCGCGCGGCAGGCCTGCCAGGATCGCGTCCGTCGTGCGCTTTGCCTTGGCCAGGCTCGACTGGTTTCCGCTGCCAGCCTCCATCGAGTAGCTGTTGTCCAGCACCACCACCATGGAGCGCATGGCGTCGCCGGGCAGGGCCTCCCATCCGGTGAGCACCGGCCGGGCCATGAACAACGCGATTGCGGCCGGGATCGCCATGCGGACGATGAGCAACAGGACTTGCTCGATCCGCACTCTCCGGCGATTCGTTCGAACGACCGATTCGAGGAGGTGCATGGCCCCCCAGTGCACGACCCGGTATCGGCTGCGGTTGCGCAGATGGATGATCAGCGGGATGAGGGCTGCCGCGATGCCGAGAGCCATGATGGGAACGAGGAAGCTCATCCTTTCCTCTCCCTGAAGGCCAGGTACTCGGCCAGGGCTTCGGCGTAGGGTCGGTCGGTAACGATTGGCAGCAGATCGATGGCGTGCTGCCGGCAGCCGCGGGTCAGCGTGTCCTGGTACTCCTTGAGCTTCTCGACATATGCGGCCCGCAGGGTGGCGGGATCGACCATGTGGTTCCGGCCGGCCGTCTCCAGGCACTCGAATCGCGTCCACCTGGTGAACGGGAACTCGAGTTCATCGCGATGCCACAGCTGCAGCACGATGACCTCGTGGCCCGCGTGACGGAGTTGGGCGATGGCCCGCAGGAACGCGTTGACCTCGTCGAAGCAGTCTGAGAGCACGATGAGCAGGCCGCGGCGATGCAGTTTCGCGGAGATGCGGCGGAACACGTCGGCGAGGGAGGTCTCACCGCCGGGCTGCTGGGCGCTCAGGGCGTCGATCACCACCTGCATGTGCCTCGGCGTCGACCGTGGCGGCACGTACTTGCGGACCGTGGTGTCGAAGAGCATGAGACCGACCGCGTCCTGTTGGGCAAGCAACAGGTAGGTGAGACAGGCTGCCAGCCGGATGGCGTAGTCGTACTTGGAGAGGCCCACGGTGTCGCCGGTCTCCGCGGCGGATTCTCCTCCGTAGGCCATGGAGCCGCTCGCGTCGACGATCAGCGTGGCCCGGAGATTGGTCTCCGCCTCGTACTCCTTGATGAAGTAGCGGTCGGACTTGCCGAAGATCCGCCAATCGAGATAGCGCAGGTCGTCGCCGCGGACGTAGGCCCGGTGCTGCTTGAACTCGACGCTGAGGCCCTTGTGCGGCGACTTGTGCAGGCCGGCGCAGAAGCCCTCGACGATCATGCGGGCCAGCAATTGGAGATCGGCGATCCGACGGAGGTCGTGAGGGGAAACCAGTTCGGTCGCACGGCTCATGGTTCCACCGGCTTAAAGAAGCTGGCTCGGCTAGAGGACCCGGGCCTTGGGGCGAGGCATGGCCGCCAGCATTCGATCCACGATCACATCCACGGTGATTCCCTCGGCCTCGGCGTTGAAGGTGGGCACGATGCGGTGGCGCAGGATCGGATGGGCCAGGGCCTGGACGTCGTCGGTGGTCGCGTGGTAGCGGCGTTGCAGGAGGGCTCGCACCTTCGCGGCCAGGATGAGATTCTGGGAGGCACGTGGCCCGGGCCCCCATTCGATCAGTTCCCTCGCGAAGGGGAAGGCGTTGGCGTCCCCCGGCCGGCTTCTCCGGACAAGGTCGAGGACGAAGTCGGTCACGTGCGGTGGCACCGGCACCTTCAGGACCGTCTGCTGGCAGGCGATGATCTCTGCCGCGCCGACGACCGGGCTCAGGTCGACCTCGAACGCGCCGGTGGTGCGGTTGATGATCTCTCGCTCCTGCTCCCGGTCGGGGTAGTCGACCTTGACCTGAAAGAGGAACCGGTCTCGCTGGGCTTCGGGCAGGGGGTAGGTCCCTTCCTGCTCGATGGGGTTCTGTGTGGCCAGCACGAAGAAGGGCTCATCGAGCCTGTAGGTTCGCCCGCCGATGGTGGCCGAGTGTTCCTGCATGGCTTCGAGCAAGGCGGCCTGGGTCTTCGGCGGAGCCCGGTTGATCTCGTCTGCCAGGATCATCTGGGCGAAGACCGGTCCCTTCTCGAAGACCAGCCGGCGCCGGCCGGTGTCGGGTTCTTCCTGGATGATATCGGTCCCGGTGATATCTGCGGGCATGAGGTCGGGGGTGAACTGGATCCGGCGGAAAGAGAGGTCCATCGCCGCCGACAGGCAGCGGACGATGAGTGTCTTGGCCAAGCCTGGCACTCCTTCGAGGAGGCAATGCCCACGTGCCAGGATCGCGATCATCACCTGTTCGACGACGTCGTTCTGGCCGACGATCACCTTGCCGATTTCTCCGGCGATTGTCTGATAAGCTTCGACCAATCGTTCGGCGCCTTTGGAGTCGCTGGACTCGTTTGGGCGGATGCCGAATCGTGTCATCACGGCGTCCTCCTGCCATGCACATTGAACACGAAGGGGAGAACGAAGGAGCCCGATGGGGCATGATCGTCGCCCCCCGGCCGGTGTGTCAAGCGCATGGGGGCGTGGATCGACCCGGGTGGGGCTAGCGGGTGCGGCGGCAGGCGAGGAGGACGAGGTCGTCCGATTGCCGGCAGCCGCCGCGGAAGGCTTCGACGCCGCTGACGGCGGCGTTGACGAGTGCGGGGGCGGTTCGCTGGTTGGCCTGTTCGAGTGCGGGCAGGAAGCCGGTTTCACCGAAGAGGTTGCCGTTTGGGTCCATGGCCTCGGTCACTCCGTCGGTGTACATGACGAACGATTCGCCGGTTCTGATCTGGGGAGGGATGGTATTCTCGTATTCTGGATCGTCGAATGCTCCGAGCATGAATCCGGGCTGGACGGTCATCATGGTGGGTGGGCCGGTAGCGGGGACGATGGCCGGGGGCGGATGTCCGGCTGACGCGACCTGGATGGTGGGGCTGGTGTTCTCGAGCATGATCGCGAGGCAGGTGACGAAGGACGAGGACACTGGTCGCCGCCGCATGAGGTGATTGAGGCGGGTGAGGAGTTCGGCGGGGGTGGTGCACCGATCGACGAGGGCGTGGATACCTGCGTGGGCGCTGCTGGCCAGGAGGGCGGCGGCGGCTCCCTTTCCGGAGACGTCGGCCACGACGAGCCACAGTCGTTGGTCCTCGGTGCGGATGGCGTCGTAGTAATCGCCGCCGACCTCGTGGCACATCTGATGGCGGCCGTGGATTTCCCACCCGTCGACCTCGGGCCATTGTGCGGGCATGATGGCCTCCTGGACGCGGCGGGCGCCGGTCAGTTCGGCCTCCATGCGTTGGTGGGCGAGTTCGGCCTGGTGGAGGCGGGCGTTTTCGACGGCGGTTCCGACCATAGCGCCGACGGCGGAGGCGAAGTCGAGGTCCTGTTCCTTGTAAGGCCAGCCGCCCTTGCGGCTGTCCACGTACATGAAGCCGGTGACGGCCTGGTCGCGCATGAGGGGGACGCAGAGGGCGGAGTGGATGTTGCCGGACACGATGCTCTGGGCCATGAGCAGGTTGGCGTCGGAATGGGTATCGGCGATGAGGATGGAGCGTTTGGCGTCGAGGGTTCTGCGGAGGATGGAGAGGCTGAGGGTGACGCCGACGCGGTGCATGGTTGCCGGGCGGACGAACAGCTGGTCTGGATGGTGCTCCGGGTCGCAGGTCAAGCCGAAGACCACGACACCAGCTTTTAGAGCCTCAGACAACTCTGAAGAAGCCGCATCAATCAACCCGGCGACGTCTCGCTGGTTGAGCAGCCGCTTGCTGATCTTGTAGAGGGCCCCCAGGCGTCTGGCGTCGACTGTTGCCGCCTGGTTGGGGGCGCGTTCGATGGTAGTATCGGCGGTCCGGGTGATGTCTGCGAGGGTGACTCCGGCGTCGAGTTCGCCGCGCCAGATCGAGGTTCCCGCGAGGAAGGTGAGGGTCATTTCTCCGACGCTGAGGACATCGCCGTCGGCGAGGCGATGGCGGGTGATCCGGTGTCCCTCGAGGAGGATTCCGTTCTTGCTCTGGAGGTCCTCGACCCACCATTGGCCGTTCTGGTCGCGGAAGAACCGTCCGTGGCGGCGGGAGACGCCCTCGCCGCCGAGGACCAAGTCGCACTCTTCCGTTCTGCCGAAGAGGGCGGCATCGGCCTCGAGCCGAAACACGTTTTCGGCCCGGGATGGCTGCTTGATCCTCAGGGTTGGCATGTTGTGGAGTTTACGGTTGTCCTGGGACACATACAACCCCGGGATTGGGTTAGCTGGCTTGCTGAGCGTCGGGTGGTTTTGGCGAAGCGAACCCATTTGCGTGGCGGAGGACCCGCGTTATCGGTGCCGCCAGCGGGTTTTTGCCTCGTCGTCGAGCGGAATACCGAGCGCCAAACGAAGCCAATTGCAGGTGGTCGGGCCTTGGGGAGGCTGGTCCGGCCGCCTTGGGAAGAACACCGCGGCTGTCCCGCGGAGCGACGGTGGAGGCGGCGTGGTGGGTGGGTTTGGCGTGGGGCGGGCAAGGGGTGGTGGCCTGCTACTCCTGCTCAATCTCGATGTCGCTGAAATCGGGTGCGGGCGTGCTGTCGGCGTACTTAGGAATGACCGGTTCGGGGACGGCATCGAGGAGTTGGCGGATGATTCCGACCGAGTCGACGCCCTCGGCCTGGGCGGCGAAGTTGCACGCCAGGCGGTGGCGCATGACGGGGACGGCGAGGTCGCGGATATCGTCGATGCTGACGGTGTAGCGGCCGTCCATGGCGGCGATGGCTTTGGCGCCCCAGATCAAGCATTGTCCGGCCCGTGGTCCGGCGCCCCAGTCGACCATTCGGCGGATGAATTCGGGCGCGGTGGGGTCTTTGGGGCGGCTGGCCCGCACCAGTCGGGAGACGTAGTTGACGACGTATTCGCTGATGGGCACGTTGGCGATGAGTTTTTGCATATTGAGCAGTTGGCGGGCGTTGAGGATTTTGGCGAGTTCCTTGCGGCCGCCGCCGGTGGTGGTGTTGAGGATCTGTTCCTCCTCTTTTTCGCCGGGGTAGTCGACCCAGATATTGAACATGAAGCGGTCGAGTTGGGCCTCGGGCAGCGGGTAGGTTCCCTCCTGTTCGATGGGGTTTTGGGTGGCGATGACGAAGAACGGGTCAGGCAGGCGGTAGGTTTCCTGGCCGACGGTGACCTCGCGTTCCTGCATGGACTGGAGGAGGGCGGCCTGCGTTTTTGGGGGGGTGCGGTTGATTTCGTCGGCGAGGACGATATTGGCGAAGACCGGTCCGCGAACGAAGCGGAATTCGCGTCGTCCTTCCGGTGTTTCGTCGATCACGTTTGT
The DNA here is from genome assembly GCA_018003015.1 of Phycisphaerae bacterium. Taxonomy (NCBI): domain Bacteria; kingdom Pseudomonadati; phylum Planctomycetota; class Phycisphaerae; species Phycisphaerae bacterium. The sequence continues at coordinate 73,070 of JAGNEZ010000008.1, forward strand.
TCCGGTGATATCGGACGGCATGAGGTCGGGCGTGAACTGGATGCGTTTGAAGGTCAGGGTCATGATGTCGGCGAGGGTGGACACCATGAGGGTCTTAGCGAGGCCGGGCACGCCGACGAGGAGGCAGTGTCCGCGGGCCAGGATGGCTGCCAGGATCTGGTCGTAGACCCGCCGCTGTCCGATGATGACCTTTCCGATCTCGTCCTTGATGAGGGTGTAGCTTTTCTGGAAGCTCTGCATCAGAACGGCGTAGGTCTCCTTGGCCATGGGGTACTCCGGATCAGACGTTCGCGTAGCGAGCCGCACGCAGGGCCCGGCACAACCGCAGCCACCAGTATAACCAAGAACCGGCCGCCAGCAGTATCATGAGGAAGGCGAACAGTTCGGCGGCGGTCAGGTGGACGCCCAGGAGCGTCACCCGGAAAAGCTGGTCGAGTGCATCGCCCACGTTGCTGATGAAGACGAAGGTGGTGACCAGGATGATGAGGGTCAGCGGCCAGATGAAGGGGGAGGCGTAGTAGCACACGGTGGCGGACACGCGGTAGTCGCTGATACCCAAGCGGAACTGGGCCCACAGGCAGGCGGCGAAGAGCATCATGGCCTGGGCGCCGAAGGGTATGGAGAATGCGATGATCAGGGACGTCACGCCTTCGCCTCGTTCGTAGCCGAAGAAGGCTCGTGCGGAGATGGCATACCAGTTGACCCACTGCATCAGATTGGTCGCCACGAGTGAGCCCAGGACGATCAACAGGAAGGTTCCCCACCAGAAGTGTCGAGCGGTCGCGTGCCCGGCCTGCACTGGCAGGCGTTCGAAGAAGGCCGGGGTGCGGATGATGTGTCCCTGCAATCGGACGAGTTCGAGGAAACCTCGCGGGCTGAACTCATGCCGTTCCCAAGCCGTCGGCTGTCGCCGGCCGCCGGGCAGTGAATCCTGGAGCAGCAGGCCGCACTCGGGACATCTGCCTGCCGACGGCAAGCCGGTGATGCGGTACCCGCACTGGTCGCAGAGCGGCTCGCGCGGTGCGAATGCCGGCCCGGCCGGGTCGCCCACGTATCGCTTTGCCCCGGCGATGAGCATACGCAGAACCAGGAAGGAGAAGAGCAGGATCATAGCGACGACGGCGGTGAGACAGAGGATCTCGGCCGCATCGAGCAAGCCCGGCTCCACACCTGTCGGCTGGAGCAGGTGGACGGCCAGGCATCCGACTGCTCCGGGCAGGAGTGCGGTGGTGGTCCAGTACACGTTTTTAAGGCTGCGTTTGAAGGCCGACAAGGCGCTGTCGCCGCCGGCGCACCACGGCATGGCCAGGATGGCGATAGCGGCCAGGGCGAGCTCGCCCATCGGCACGAGCAACACGGTCAGCAGCGGCGGCACCCAGTTCCAGCTGGTGGAGGTGGTCCCCACGGCCAGCTCGATGACGGTTCGAGCCAGAGCCACGCGTATCCCGTGCAAGCCGCCCGAAGACCGCATGGAGTTGGCGTAGTTGGTGAGCAGGATGTAGCCCACGATGCCGGCGGCGAAGAGGACGGAGACGGCATGGGCGGCGAGGGCCGACTTCCAAGTGCCCACGGCCAGATGCGGTCCCAGCCGCCCGGGCATGAGCCAATAGCAGAGCAGTCCCTTCCAGAAGGGGATACGCCGAGCGCGTTCCGGTCGCGGGGCGGTGGCGGGCAAGAGGTGAGCCACGTGCTCGGTACGGGTCGGAGTGGCGATCGATACGCGGACAGCTTCAGCCACTACGGGGTCTCCTTTTCCCGAACGACCCTGCTGTAGACAAGATCCACATTACTATAGATGTCTTCGGGATAGCTGGTGTTTGTGCTCTTTCCCCCGTCATCCGCGCCGTCGGGGCCGACGCTGTAGAGGATGTAGTCATTCCCTTCGCGGCGATACCTCAAGACGCCACGGTCGGCGTAGTCGACGGGCAGTCGGGGGAGGAAGTCGGGTACCAGCTGGGTGAGGCTGTCGGGGTAGCGGGCGTGTTTGCGATGATACGCGGCCAGACCGAGCATGGTCATGCTCGCCTCGACATGTGTTGCCCCGGCGTAGCACCGGAGCATCGCGGTGCTATTCCGGGCATAGAGCCTGAAGACCTCGCCGTCCAGGACGCCCTCGAACGAGTCTGTGGGCTCTTTTTCTCTCTCTGCGAACCACGCGCGCATATTGTTCCTTGTCGCGGCGACTGCCCAATACTGCTCCACATTACGGCAAGCCGTTTCATAGTCGTGAAACAACGGGGAAGCCACATTCCACAATCGGGACGCTGAACCGGCGGCACCCCCCCACCGTCCGATCCGGGCCATATTCGCGAACGAGCTGACGTCGACCCAGTCACCCCCCTCCCGCACGAAGCAGTACTCCAACTGGCATCGCTCTCCGATGCGAGCGGCATCAACCATCTTGGACAATTCGGCTGCGCCTCCGCGAATCGCATCGATCTGTCGGGCGAGCGTGGCGGTCTCGGCGGGAACGCACCCTTCCCGGGCGGCCAAGCCCATTTCCCGGGCAACCAGTCCGTCGATGGCCGTGGCGGTGAGTTCAGGCAGGAGGCAATGGGACCTGCGCACCTGTCGGGCGAGTCTCAGGGTCATGAGCCAGTCGTCGGTCGCGGCCTGGCTATCATGGTCGTGTTCTCGGGCCCAGCGGGCGTGGGCCATGAGACACGTTGTCCACTCGCGGTAGGACCTCAGTGAGCTGGGGATGGTTCCGGGCAGCATGCCGACGGTGTCGTCCCACCACCCGGCCTGGAGGGCTTTTCGCATGGACTCGCGGCTGCTGTTGAAGGCCGCGGACTGGAAGAGCTGGTCGGCGGCCTTGATTGCCGAGCGTGTTGGATCCCACGGGCCTTCAAGGACGGAACGCATCTCCGGCGGATTGGGGCTGGCCGCAAGGAAGCCAGTTCCGGGCGGGAGCAGCGCGGCAGAGGCATCGGGTCCGACGGATGGCCGAGGCAGTACAACCTGACGGACTACTCGAGGCGACGGCAGCGCGGCAGAGGCATCGGGTCCGAAGGATGGCTGGCTGGCTGGGGGAGGGGCCAATTGCGGGGGCTTGGCCAGGATCTTGTATGCCTGGGTCCAAGTGATTGCCCCCGGCCCGGGCGGATCCAAGGCCTGCAGTTGGGCCTGCCAGTAGTCCGGTCTAGGCGTCGGCCGGAGTGTGATCCGCAGATAGGCGAACCGCCCGAACCAGGCATAGAGGGCGAGGATGACGACCAGAAGGACCAGCCAGCCTCTGCGTTTCCTACGAGGAGGACGGAAGGCCCTGGGGATGTGGTGGTGCTCGTTCATGGCTGCTGAGCATCTCCCGCCGACGCCGACTGACGGATTGCTGCCCGCTGGTCACCGACATTGTACCGAACCGGGGACCTGTGTCTCTACTCGCGGGGCCGTGACCGGCCCTGCGTCGCCCGGGCCCCGCTGCGGGGGGCTGGCCTGGGCGGCCCCGGCGCGCAGCCCGGCTACCCCCTATTGCCGCTCACCGGTCTGAGCTTACACATTCGCGTAGCGAACCGCGTGCAGCGCCCGGCGCAGCCTTGCGAGCATGAAGTAGGATGCTCCCAGGGCCGCCAACCACAGGACCGCGTCGATCAGGTCGGCGGGCGTCAGCAGATGGTCCAGCAGTGGTACGGTGGCCGCTTCCGCGAGCCTCTGGCCGAGTCGAGTGGAGAACGCGGACAGGGCTGCGATTCCGACGAACAGGAGGGGCCACAGCAAGGGTGAAGCATAGTAGCAGACGGTTACCACGACTCGACTGTCGGTCATCTTCAGCCGGCATTCGGCGTATTGGCATGCCGCAACCACGAGCAACAGATGGAGGAGCCATGGCAAGCCCAGGGCCGCGCCCGCGACCAGCATTCCCCTGCTCCAGGCATCGTCGGGATCACTGCGGATCTCGATCAGCGGTGGAAGGACGGTCTGGGTCAGAGCGGTGGAGGCGAGCGAAACCAGGGTCATCAACAGGAGTGTCCCCCAGCAGAAGTGCCATGCCGCCCGCTGCCCCTGGTAGACGGCCAGGGTATTGAAGAAACTCGGATCACGGAGGATCTGTGGCTGGGTGTGGGCCAATTCCAGGACTCCGTGGGCGGTGAGCCGGGGTTCATGGCCAAGTGGCGGTCGACGGCATCCCCCCGGCAGCGAGTCCTGGACGGGGGTACCGCACTCCGGGCACAGGCCGGTCAGTGGCAGACCGGTGATTCGATACCCGCAGTGGTCGCACAATGGCTCGCGGGGTGAGAAACCTGGGCCGGTCGGCTGGCCGACGTACCGCCTCGCCCCAAGGAGCAGTGTTCGGATGAACAGACCGAGGAGCAGCAACACGAGGGCCACCGGAACCGGACTTAGCAGCTGTTGGCCGTACACGTGCGTAAGCGGTTGCCAGGTCGGAGGCATGAGCCCGCAAGCCGTCCAGTAGACCGCCGATGCGGGGATGAGGATCGTGGTCGCCCAGTAGGCGCTCTTGAAACCGCGCCTGGCCGCCGACTTGCCGTCGTCGCCGTCCGCACACCAAGGGATGAGGAAGGCAGCGAGGCAAGCGGGTGCCGCTGCGATGACCGCCACCACGAAGAGGACGATCATAACCCTGGCGGTGTTCAGGCTGAAGGAAGACCCTTGGGTGACCAGATCCAGGAGCCCGCCGACCAGGATCAAGCGCAGTTCCCGCGGAGAGGTGAGGACCTGGAGCAGTCCTGCTGACGAGCGAGTTCCCAAGTGCCAAGCGACGCTCAATCCAAGCAGTACGGAGAGGGCGTGGGCTGTGAAGGCTCGGGTCCACGTATCCACGACGAGATGAGGGCCCAGCCGTCCGGGCGTGAGCCAATGGAAGAGCAGCCCTTTCCAGAAAGGGACTCGCCGGGCGGGCTCGGGGCTGGGCGCGGTCGGAGGCAGGAACAGGGCCACGTGGTCCGGATCCGTCACCCATTCGATCGAGGTCGGATTCACCTGAGTCATCGCGGGCACCTCTCAGCACGGGAATACGTCCCGAGGACCAAGTCTCCCTTTTCGTCCAGAGGGTCCCGTGAATGACGCCTCCATGTTTGCCCGCCGTCGTCGATTCCATCCGGTCCGATGCTATAGAGGGTGTAGTGTTCGCCTCTCAAGCGATATCTCAGCACACCGCGATCGGCGTAATCAACCGGCAAGCGAGGCAGGTAGTGGGGTATCAGGTCCGCGAGTTGCTGGGGATAGTGGCCCTTGGCGAGCCTGAACCTTTCCAGTGCCAGCATGGTCAGTCCGGTGTCCAGCTCCATTGCGCCGCTGTAGACCGTGGTCATCGTCCAGACCGCATCCTGCCCAGCGTTTCGAACCTGGCCATCCAGGATACTTGGGTCACTTCGCAGCCCGCGGTTTCTGGTGACGTCGTGGGTGTGACATGCCCTCAGGTCTACCAAGGACGCCAGTGTGGCGGCCAGCTGATTGGCGTTTCGACAGGCGGTGGGGTAGTCGTGGAACAGCGGAGAGGCCAGGTTCAGCCACCGCGAATGACGCTGGCCGGCCCGGGGTTTGGCTGTCCAGGCATGGAGTTCCATCTCTCGTCCGGTGGCAAACTCGCTGACATCGATCCAATCGCCGCCCTCCCGGACGTAGTACCGGTCGATGCGATCGCGGGTTTGAATCCACGCTGCCTGCGCGACTTTGGCGGGCCATGCAGCCGGGAGCAGGATGGCGTCGACGTCGCGCATGAGGGCAGCGCTATCCACGACAGTCGGGTCTTCGCCTGCGGTCAGTCCGATCTCGACAGCCACTTCCCGTGTGATTCCTGACGCGCTGTGGTAAGCCAGAGGAGAGTGTGATCGGCGCAGCTGAAGGGCCAGACCGAATACCGTCAGCCAATCCTCGACCATGGCCTCACTGTCGTGCTCGTGTTCGTGCGCCCAGCGGGAGTGGGCGAGGAGACAATGGGCCCACTCCTTGTATTGGACGCAGGAGTCAAACCTGACCGAGGCCGGCTGATTCAGGCTCTGGTCCGCCCAGCCGAGCCCGACGGCCTGCTTCAGCGCTGCTCGGCTCTTCTTGAACTCCGCTGACGAGAAGAGTTGACCGACGGACCGGATATCACTGCGCGACTCATCCCAGTCTCCGCGCAGGATTTCGTAGAAGTAATAAGTATCAGACCGCTCCTGGGGAGACAGCATTCGGCTGGAAGGGTCCGAGGCGGCGACGAAGCGTATCGCCGCTGCCGGGATTGGCTGACTCGTGGGGACGACCGCACGGGGGCATGTCCCGAGGAGCCTTCCCGCCTGGTCGGAGGAGATCGCTTGCGGGCCGAGCGGTTCCAGTGCTCTCAGCTGGGCCAGCCAGTAATCGGTCCGAGGCGTCGGCCGCAGGGTAATCCGTGGATAGGCGAACCAGGCGAGCCACGCGCTGGAGACAACCAGGATCAGCAGGGCTACGTTCCACCGGCGTCTGCACCCGGGTGGCGAGATGGAGAGAGCGGGAATGCGCGGACGCTCTGCCATGCCGAATCCTCCTCGGTCACGCGCAGGATGCTCGGTAGCCCGTGCTCTTTTCCCTCGCGGTGCGGGACTGGGCGGAGGCGACCTGGGAGCGTCAAGTCACCGCGTTTATGCGTTGGTCGTCCTCGAATGCAGTGTCGAATCCACCAAGATTCAGGTCAACCCCAAGAGCCCACAGCCGGACCGTGGACATTCAACGGCCCGGGCGAGTCGGGATTGCCCGGGTCTTTTCCGGGTGCCAGGGTCGGGGGTGGGTGCAGGGGGAGGATGGCGTCTGGGGACGGCCAGATCCTGTAGACGGCGAGGAGCGGAGCGGGTCGAAGAACGGGCAGATGCCGAGTCTCCGTCCGTGGGGGCCGCTGGGCCGGTCGGTTCCCTGGTTTCCCGTTTTCTGGCGTTGCCGGGGGGGGTGCTGGACATCTTCTGGAGAACCTGCTACACTTCTCGTATTCAGTGGGCGATAAAGCCATTGGATCAGGGCCAGGTTTCGATGGCTTGATAGGACGCAGCATGCGGCCGCCACACTCCCCGGCACCATCCACTTTCGCCTCGTTTTTGGAAGAGTAGTATTGATGACATTTGAGCAGTTTGGGCTCGCGGAGCCCATCCTTCGTGCGGTTCGCGCCGAGGGATACACCACCCCCACTCCGATCCAGGTCAAAGCCATTCCGCCGGCCGTTGAAGGTCGCGACGTTCTGGGTTGCGCCCAGACAGGCACCGGCAAGACCGCTGCCTTTGCCCTGCCGATCCTTCACCGCCTGGGCGGGCTGGGGCCCGGTGATGGCCGGCATGGGCGGGTGATCCGGGCGTTAGTGGTTGCCCCGACGCGGGAGCTGGCCGCCCAGATCGGTGACAGTTTCCGCAGCTATGGTCGGCACATGGCGGTTCGCTCGGCCGTCATCTTTGGCGGAGTGAATCAGAGCCCGCAGGTGCGCGCCTTGCGGGGCGGCATTGACATTCTAGTCGGCACTCCCGGCCGGCTGCTCGATCTGATGCAGCAAGGTGTGGTTGATTTAAGGCACGTTGAGGTACTGGTTCTCGACGAAGCGGATCACATGCTGGACATGGGTTTCATTCCCGACATTCGCAGAATCCTGGCGAAGGTGCCGATCCGGCGGCAGACGCTGTTATTCTCTGCGACCATGCCCGAGGACATTCGCACGTTGGCGAACGCCATTCTGCGACAGCCGATTCACGTGGAGGTTGCGGTGTCTTCACCGGCCGCCGAGACGGTTGAGCAGGCGGTCTACTTTGTGGACAAGCGGAGCAAGCCGGCGATGCTGGAGTCTTATCTCAACGCCAACGCGATCACCCGGGCCCTGGTTTTCACGCGGACCAAGCACGGTGCCGATCGTGTGGCCCGGCATCTTACCCGGGCCGGGATTCGGGCCGAAGCCATCCACGGCAACAAGAGTCAGGGTGCGCGGACCCGGGTGATCAACCAGTTCAAATCGCAGGCGCCGCCGGTGCTGGTGGCGACGGACATAGCGGCTCGCGGCCTGGACATCGATGCCGTCTCGCACGTCATCAACTATGATGTGCCCAACGTCCCGGAGACGTACGTGCATCGGATTGGCCGGACCGGCCGGGCAGGAGCAATGGGGCTGGCGGTTTCGTTCTGTGACCACGAGGAGATGGCGTACCTCAGGGATATCGAGCGGCTGATCCGCAGGCCGATCCCGGTCAGCTCGAAGCGGGCCGGCGTGTCGGCGATCCAGGCGCGGCCGGCGGCTGGCGGGCACCGGCAGCAAAGGCCAGAGGCTTCGGGCTTTGGAGGCGGGTCTGACTGCGATTACGGCCTTCAGGAGGCTGGGGCTGGTGCGCACCCGGCGACGGGCCCGCAGGCCTGCCACCGGGGTGCGGCCTCGCATGACCGTCCGCAGGCAGTGCTGGCGGCGGGGACGCGCCGCCTATCAGGTTGGTCACGGCCCAGTCGCAGAGGGCTCCGCAGGGGCAGGTGAGGGTGTGCGACGGGGTCACGGCTGCAGCGTTCGACGGCTGATTCGGTATGGTTGTCGACGGCCGGTTATTGACTGACGATCGTCGACTGCCGGCCACCGGAAGCCAGCCAGGTCCTATGCTTTGTGCCAGGCCTTTCTGAAGAGTGTGTAACCGCCGGCGAGGTTGCGGACGTCTTTGAAACCGCTCTGCATGAGGATTCTGGCCGCCACGTAGCCGCGCTGTCCCACCTGGCAGAACACCGTCACCGGCTTGTTTTTATCCAGGCGGAACATGCCCTCGCGAAGTTGTTGAACGGGGATGTTGACCGCGCCGGGCAGGGTGCCTGCGGCCACCTCGGCCGCGGTGCGGACGTCGACGAGTTGTCCGGGTTCGATCGGATCGCCTGGCAGGACCTGCTGGAGATGCCCGTCGAGCTGGTTCTGTGCGACGAATGCGGCGATGTGGACGGGGTCCTTGGCGGCTCCGAACTGAGGGGCGTAGGCCAGATCAACATTTGCCAGGTCGTCGATTGTAGCGTTGAAGCGCATGGCGGTTGCGATGACGTCGATCCGCTTGTCGACACCCGTGCCGCCGACTGCCTGAGCGCCGAGGATGCGCCGCGAGCGGGCGTCGAACACGAGTTTGAGGATCATCTGCTCGGCGCCGGGGTAGTAGCCGGCGTGATGGCCGCGGATTGCGTAGGCTGCCGAGCAGGCGAAGCCGGCCTTGCGGGCCGCCTTGAGGCTCATGCCGGTCATGGTCGCCGCCTTCCCGAACAGGCCCACGATGGCGCTGCCAGCCACCGGGGTCGCGGCGGGTGCGGCACCGGTCGCGGCATGCTGGCCTGCCAGTCGCCCGTTGCGGTTAGCCGGTCCCGCGAGGGGTACGCGGGTGGACTTGGCAGTGGGCAGGTAGAGGACCTCGGCGACGTCGCCGGCCGCGTAGATGCTGGGATCGTTGGTCTGCAGGGACTCGTTCACCGCGACGGCGCCGCTCGCTCCGATGGTGAGGCCGGCGGCGGCGGCCAGCTCCGCGTTCGGGCGAACGCCGATGGAAATCACGATCAGGTCGGCGGCCAGCGTCTGGCCGCCGGTGAGCCGGACGCCTTTCGCCTGCCCGTCCTCGACGGTGAGGCTCTCGACTTGGGCGCCGAGGCAGATCGCCACTTTGTGATCGTGGAGTACAGGTTCCAGGAAAGCGGCCATCTCGGGGTCCATATTCGGCAACAGCTGGGGCTGAAGCTCGACCAGGCTCACTGCGAGTCCGCGGCTTGTCAGGGCCTCGACCATTTCGAGGCCGATGAAGCCGGCCCCCACGACCACGGCCCGCCTGGGTTTTCGCTTATCCACGCAGGCCTTGATCCGATCGGTATCCGCCATGTCGCGGAGGGTAAACACGTTGGAGCATTCGATGCCGTTCCATGGCGGGCGGATCGGCGAAGCGCCCGTTGCGAGAATGAGCCGGTCGTATGGTTCGAGCGATCGCTCACCGGTCTGATGGTTGAGGACCTCGATCTGTTTCCCGGCCCGATCAATGCGGGTGACCTCGTGGCATGTCCGGACGTCGATTCGGAAAGTCTCGAGGAAGTGCTTGGGCGTAGCCACCAGGAGCTTGGAGCGATCGCGGATCTGCTCGCCGATATGGTACGGCAGGCCGCAGTTGGCGAAGGACACGAACTCGCCCTTCTCGAAGATCACAATCTCGGCCGATTCGTTCATCCGGCGAGCCCGCGTGGCGGCACTCGCTCCGCCGGCCACGCCTCCAACAATCAGGATTCTAGGTGCTGACATCCGCGACTCCTTAGCAGCAGGACTTTGACGTACAGGAGGACGGTACGTTCCAAGGCATCGCCGCAAGCAGCTTGGCCATGGGACAGAAACCGGTGAGCCCGGCCACGACAAGCCCGAGCGCCACAAAGGCATCGATGAGCAAGAACCACAGGTTGAAGTGGGCCAGGGCCAGCCCGATCAACAGAATGGTGCCCGCCGCAACCATGACCTGCCTGAAGATCGGAATCGGCTGACGGCTGCGGACGATCTCGATGCCGGCCGCCTTGCAGGCCTCGATGCCGCCTTCGAGCGTCACCAGGTTCTTGAAGCCGATCTGGGCCAGTTGCTCCGCAGCCTTGCCGGACCGCACGCCACTCTTGCACATGAGCAGCAGTCGTTCGCTCGGGTCCCAATGGTTTGCCGCAGAGAGGATGCGATCCAGGGGAACGCACTCCGCCTTCGCAAGCCGCTCCGCCGCGAACTCATCGTACCCGCGGACATCGATAATCCGGCCTTCCCAACTCGTCACGTTTACCGCGGTCAGCTTCTCCATGATTGATACTCCCAACAGATTCTCTTATTCACAACCGTACTACGAGCCTCCTCCAAGTTCCCGCCCCCCCGGGGACGCAACTTATGTCTGACTTCTCCCGTCTTGTTGCTGAGATCCCGGTGTTGCCGAGGGCAAGGGTGGGCCCTGGTGCTCCTTCATGCAAGCCAGCAGCCAGCCGGGGCGCGGATCAATCACGCGATAGTAGACTGTCTTTCCCATTCGCTCGCATCCTAGAATCCCGTGGGCCTTCATCATATTGAGGTGCTGGCTCGCGGCGTTGCCGGGGATCTGGAGATGGTCGGCGATCTCCTTCACCGATAGCCGTGCGTTCAGGAGCAGGTCGCAGATTCGGAGCCGGTGCGGATGAGCCAGTACGCGGAGCACGGATGCCGCATGCTCCAATCGGGTCATAGGGACGAGGGTGGGGGTTGCGCCAAGCATATCAGCACAACTATAGGTCATGACCTCATGATGTGTCAACCTGAAAACGTCGTAACCCGGAATAATCATGGTTACTCCCTTGACGCATGTGCATATCGTGGGTTTAATAACCGATCTTGGTGCGGGTGGCCGCACCGGCCGTCGGCAGCTGTCCGATGGTTGAGTTACACGGCGGATGTGGTTACTCGGCTGGGGGCCGTAGCTCAGTTGGGAGAGCGCTTGCATGGCATGCAAGAGGTCGTGAGTTCGAATCTCATCGGCTCCATTCCCCAAGTATCTGACGGAAAAGCACTTACGATCCGTCAGCATCCTGTCATCAGGTCTGACGAACGTGGCACTACACTTCTGGAGGTAGTGTCATGCCCCGAAGCCGACCCGCTTCAAATTCCCTGTCGCTCCACAAGCCGACCGGCCAACTCTATGTGACCCGTGCCGGTAAGCGGATTGACCTGGCTGCCGACCATGAGTTGGCCCGGAGAAGTACCATCGCCTTGCCCTTGGGCTCGGAGCCCCCATCCTCCAAGACGGCGCTCCAGGACTCTCGGTGAAAGCGTTGGCGAACCGGTTCTTGGAGGCCCAACAGGCAAATTGGCAGGACCCCACCGACACCTTGCGTTCATACAGGCAGACTACCGATGCCGATCGCATCTGGCGTGGTTTCGGGGGAAGCCGGGGATTGGGCTGATGGCCTGGTCGACGCCACTATCGCAGTGCGCATCCAGTCCTTCTACGTGAGGCCTGGCCGCCGTGGCGGGGAGAGGGACACCCTCCCATCGAGCAGAATGCTATTGCCGGAACTCGTTGACGAGCATGGCGCAAGCTGCATCCGGGATTTACACATCGAGACTCTGAGGGACAAGCCGGGGACGCCGGAGGACACGGGTTAGTTCGCGCAGTTCGGATCGGCCGGTTTACCCGCCCCGCTGTAACAGCGCTGGAAGATGCCGAAGTCATCCTGGTCCACGTCGTTGTCGCCGTCGAAGTCGGCCGCCCGGCACAGCCGCGAGCCGTCGTGCGGGATGGCCGGGCCGGAGGCGCAGCCCTCGAAGAGCTCCA
>JAGNEZ010000008.1:85384-161700 GCA_018003015.1 Phycisphaerae bacterium
AGCTCCACCGCCTGCAGCGCCCGCGTGAGCTGCCGGCATTCCTCGCTCCCCGCCCCGTACAGGTCGCCGCACGAGGCGATGAGGTCCAGGTACGCCCCGTTGAACGTCTCCGTCGTCGCGTAGTACTCAGTCACCGCTCTATACCAAATCTGCTCAATTTTATCCCTCCCAATCAAATCTATAGTACATCCGTTAAAACTTCCCCCTTCAGCTAAAAGATAAGCAGCTTTTGAGGGAACAGTTGAGTTATGGTGAACCCCATAATTATCAGCACTTCCGCAGTAGACATAATCAGAATGAAAGCGGTCTGGATGTGGTCCTCTTACAGGGTGAGCTACTGCAGGCGGGTCAGCTAAGTTTCGCCAGGCGCCTGCGGGATCTCCGGGACCTTTTATCCACATGATCCAGTCATTAGAACTTGTTAAATAGTACTCAAACATCTCCCCAAAAATATCCGCTTGATTTTCATCTAGAGCTCCAGATTCCCCTTGATAAACCATTCCAATTGGGACCCCTAATCCATCAAAGTGACTGTAGGTTGTAAATCCATGGCAATATTCATGTCCAACCAAACCGTTATGAACAGTTCCCATGCAAAAACGAATGTTACCGTTTGTCGACCAAGCATTAGGACAATAACCAAGATAAGATGGCAAAGGATCTAGATAGGTAAAAGACTTACTTTGAGTCCATGGGACATTTTGCCCGTTTCCGGTGCCACCTCTATCATTTGCACCATCTCTTCCAAATTTAAGAAATACATAATCGTATACAGTTGCTAAAAAATCGTACAGATTATCTACATCAGACTCACCGTATATGGGGTTTGGGCCACGAACAGGCTCCGCTTCGCTCCGACCAAAATAATAAATACCACCAAATTCAGTGGTGAACCAGTTCACATAGCACTTGCCACTAGATGGGTTTAGCGAGCAATCCCAAACCCATCTATCCAGCTCTCTAACCCCGGTGAGCCGCTGGCGGACCTCGCCCGTGCGGGCATCGACCAGCGTGGTCTCGTCCGCCAGGACCGGGCAGTCGCACGTGAGCCGCACCTGCCAGACCAGCCACGCCGACGGGGCGTCCGAATGCTCGACGAGTCCCGGCACGAAAACGCTCAAGCCCGCCCGCACCTCGTCGGGCGCGACCGCCGGGCCGAAGCGCCCCTGCCACTCGGCCAGGGCGACGCTCACGGCCGCGTCACGCGTGATCACGGGGGTGGTGTCCACGGCCACGTCGGGGGCGATCCGCCCGCCGGCCGTCCGCACCCGGCCGTCCGGCCCGAGGTGCACGATCACCTCGCTGCCGAACACCGGAACCCCGCCCACCTGCTGCTGGTAGCGCACGTGCGTCATGCCCAGCGCATCCCGCTCGGCGCGCAAAGGCATGAGGCCCAGACTGATGCGCGGCTTCGTGCCTCCACCCGCCGGCCGACCGACCTCCCGCTCGCCTCGACCGAGGGCCCAGGCATGCTCCTTGAGAAAGGCCTCTGCGGCCTGAACGTCAGGGCGATGGAGCTCAAGAGAGGAGCGGTGGTCCTCGTACCACGCCCCACGGGCTTGCGGCTCCGCCGCCGGCGCGGCCGCGATGGTCACGCCGGATCGGGCGACAGCGTCTCTGTCCGCAAGCCGGCCGGCCGGTCGGCTGATGGATCCGTCCGCGACGCTCAGGAAGATGATCCGGCCCCGGCTGTCGGCGTCGTACAAGACATGCTCGGCCCGCAAGCTTCCGCCGCCGGGACCGGCCAGCAGTCCCGCCGCGATGAGCATTCCGAGTTGTCGCCTTCTCGCCGTCATGGCTATCCCTTGAACGCGAGGCTCAATTCGCACACGCCGGATCCGGCCGGTCACTCGGGCCGCTCCAGCAGCGCTGGAAGATGCCGAAGTCATCCTGGTCCACGTCGTTGTCGCCGTCGAAGTCGGGGGCGATGTGATGGTTATCATCTGGCTCCAGCGTACAGCCGGGCGAAGGCTCGGGCAGAGCAGCCCAGTTGTACGGAATCGCCGGGCCGGTGGCGCAGGCCTCAAACAACGCCAAGTCCTCGAGATCGACGTCACAGTCGTGATCGAGATCAGCCGTGCTGTCGCTGGTGCCGGTCAATCCCCAGCGGGCCAAATGAGCTGAGACCTGGCCACCGGCCACAGTGAAGGTCCCTCCCACGATCAGCTCGCCGTTGTAGACGCCCAAGCCCCACACTCCGCCGTTGTGCAGGCCGCTGCCCAGCGGCGACCACGACGTGCCGTTCCAGCGGGCGATCCCGTTCGCGCTCATTCCGCCAGCGGCTGTGAACGAGCCGCCCGCGATCAACTGGCCGTTGTAGACGGTCAAGTCGTTCACCCGTGCGCTCATTCCACTGCCCAGGGGCCACCACGACGTCCCGTCCCAGAGGGCGATGTATTTGACACTCACTCCGCCCGCGGTTGTGAAATTGCCGCCCGCGATCAAGCAGCCGTTGTAGACGGTTGTGGCCAGCACCCAACCATTCATTCCACTTCCCAGCGGTTGCCAAGTCGCTCCGTCCCAACAGGCGATCCTGTTCGCGCTCACGCCGCCCGCGGTTGTGAAGTTCATGCCGCCCGCGATCAACTGGCCGTTGTGGACGGTCAGGGCGTACACCGAGTTATTCATCCCGCTTCCCAGCGGTTGCCAGACCGTTCCGTCCCACCGAGCAATGTGATTGGCGGGCGTGCCGCCGGCCGTGGTAAACCTGCCACCCGCGATCAGTTCGCCGTTGTAGACTGTCAAGGCGAACACGGCCGGCGGGGCGGATCCCCCACTCACGCCACCCCCCAGGGGCTGCCACCCGGAGCCGTCCCATAGGGCGATGTAGTTGACGTTTACGCCATCGGCAGCACTGAACTGGCCACCCGCGACCAACTGGCCGTTGTGGACGGTCAGAGCGTTCACGTACCCATTCATGCCACCGCCCAACCGTTGCCAGCTCGAACCGTTCCAGCGGGCGATCTTGTTGGCCCTTACGCCGGCGACGCGGTTGAAGTCGCCTCCGGCGATCAGCTCGCCGTTGTGGACGGTCAGGGCACCTACGCTCGAATCTGTCCCGCTGCCCAGCGGCCACCACGACGAGCCATCCCACCGGGCAATGCGCAGCGCGGGCGTCGTGCCGGCCCAACCGAAGACCCCTCCGATGATGAGGTCGGTGCCCCACACCGTCAGCGAGGATGCGTGTGGGGAAGCCGAGTACAAGCCCGTCAGGCCGCCGAGCTCGTGCCACTGCGTCCCATCCCAGCGCGCCACGCCGTTGGCGGTCACACCGCCCGCGATACTGAAGCTGCCTCCCGCGATGAGGTCACCGTTGTAGACGGCGAGGCTGGAGACGTTTCGGTACTCTCCGTTCACTCCATCCCCCAGTGGTGACCACATTGAACCATCCCAGCGGGCGATGCAATTGGCCGCCGCACCTCCGGCGGTCGTGAACTCGCCACCGGCCACAAGGTCGCCCTCGTACACCGTGAGGGCCCGGACGTGAGCATCCATCCCGCTCCCCAGCGGCTGCCAGGCGGAGCCATCCCACGCCGCGACCCTGTTTGCGCTCTGGCCGTCAGCGGTCGTGAACTTGCCGCCTGCGATCAGTCGGCCGTTGTATGTGGTTAGTGTGTATACAAACAGATCCATTCCGCCGCTCAGGGACTGCCACGCGGAGCCGTCCCAGCGGGCGATTTTGTTGGCGCTCATGCCGCCGGCGCTATTGAAGTCACCACCGGCGATGAGAACGCCGTTGTAAACGGCGAGGGTGTAGACGAAGTTGTCCATTCCGCCGCCGACAGGCTGCCAGGCGGACCCGTCCCAGCGGGCAATGTAGTTGACGGTTGCACCGCCGGCGGTGGCAAACTTGCCTCCGGCGATAAGTTCACCGCTGTAAGCTGTCAGAGCATACACATCGCCATCCAGGCCGCCGCCGACCGGCGACCACGACGTGCCGTTCCACTTGGCGATGTGGTTGGCCATCACGTTGCCAGCAACCGTGAAGCCACCGGCGGCGTACAGAGCCGGGCCAGTCCCGTCGTCCCAGACCAGCGTAGCACCGACTGTATTATCGACACCGGGGATGCCGTCGCCCGGCAGCCAGTCAAACGTGCACTGCGCTTCCACCGGCGATGCAGCTCTTGACAGGATAGAGAGCGCGACCAGAACTGAGAAGACAAAGACTGAACACTCCAGCGCGCATGACTGGCCGCGAAGCGCGACGAAGCAGTGTGTCTGACGCATTTTACTCCTCCTTCACACTCAGTCCTCTAAGCGGAGCACGAGGGGACCGCCGGGCGGTTCTCGCTGCTGTAACAGCGCTGAGGAGGCCGAGGTCCTCCTGGTCCACGTCCGCGGCGCAGCCCCACCGTGCCCACCGCTCCGAGCAGTAACATCAGCGTTGCAGGCTCGGGAACAGCCATCAGGGTGACTTCACCCGTGGAATACAGATTCGACGTGTCCCACATGAAGCCGGGCAGGCTCTCGATCCGGTCAAAGTAGTCACCCGGCAGGAGTTGGCCGTTCCAGTTGAACAGGTCGAACGTCGTGCCGACCAGGGCGGGCAGATCGGCGTCGGCGGCAAAGCTGAGTTTCAACGTCCCCCCGAGGTCGGGCGTGAAACCACCGCGCAGCGTTATCGTGGAGCCCCAGGTGGCGTCGGAGAAGAGGACCTCCAGCATCGAACCACTGCCCAGAGTCATGCCATTGTCGATCTTGATCGGGATGCCCCCATCGTAGTCCCGAATAGGCATGGTCTCACCGTCGCCCAGCGACATTCCTTCAACCCCCCCCCAGTTCAGGATCGTGTTACTCATCGTGACGTCCTGATCCGGCGACGGCGTGAAGTACCAAGAGCCACGCATGTCCGCTCGACTCAGATCCGCGTGCGTCATCCGTTCATTACTGACGAGGGACCCAAAGTGTACGTGGGTTAGGTTTGCCTCGCGCAGATCCGCAAAGCGCAGATAGGCATCGTAGAACTGCGCCCCCGTCAGGTTCGCCCGGCTGAGGTCGGCATGGTCCAGATTGGCCTTTTCGAAATTCGAGTTGGCCAGATTCTGACCAGCGAAGTCCCAGCCGCTCAGGTCATTGACACTCAGGTCAATCCCCTTCAAGTCCCTATCCTTGTAGCTTGCTGTTGAGTAGAGCTGCTCCTTTGTCAAACCGAACAGGGTTGAACCGCTGAAAAAGGTGCCCTTAACCACCGCGTCGGTGAGGTCGGCGCCGGTCAGCTTCGCGAAGAGGCCAAGATCCGCAAAGCCAATATACGCGCGGGTCAGGTTTGCCCGGCTAAGATCGCAATTGACCAATGTCGATTCGACAAGATCGGCATCGGTCAGATTGGCTCCGCTCAGGTCAGCACTCGTCAGTGTGGCGAACTCGAACATCGCCGAAGAAAGGTCTGCCTGAGTGAACCGAGCGTAGTCCAGCCAGGAGCCATCGAAGTACCCATGATTCAGATCCAAGCCGCCTGAAAGATTGGCATACCGGAGGTTGTGAGGGTCGCTGTTCCAGTAGCTCAGGTCCACATATGGCCCGGGGCTGATCCCTTCCGTGCCGGGGATGGTCTGCCCGGTCTGCCAGTTCTTGATGTCCGCCCGAGCGCCCGCACAGGACGCAAGCGTCACGGCCAGAGCGCACATCGCCCGTCGTGTCAGTGAGTGGTTTCTCATCTTTTGCAGCTCCGATAGCCAGTCCAACGCGCTACAGCGCGCTGGCTCCAGAAAACGTGCACCTGAGGCTCTGCGTCGGCGACTCGCGCCTGCACATCAAACTGATACCTCGGAGCCCCTCCGCCTGTGTCCTGCCTGCACGTCTCACGGGTACTCGCGACCGCCCAGCCCAAAGGGCCCTGAATGCTGGGCGGGATGTGAGAGCATCTGGAGGCGTGATGGGCTCGTTCAACGTGGACATCTGGTGTCGCCGGCGTCGAGCTATCAGCAAGGGGAGAGGCCCTCTGCCCCTCTATCTCATCCGCGGAAACAGGTTGCTCTGTTCCCTCAACTAAAAGTTGAGCCACAGGGTAATAGGCCGGTTTTTCACCGCGGCGTGGCACCCGCGAACCCCTCGACCCGCCCTGGTCATCAGCGCGCGACCCGGCGAACGACAGCTCAGCCATACCAGCGGTTCCGGCCACCCACCCGCTTACGGCGGTAGCGTCCTCCGGCGCGGGTTCCGGCGCATAAGTCTTGGCGCATAAATAGGTTGTGGATAAGGACCGATCAGCCGCGGCTGGCATGCAGTGGGCTATCGCCGAAGTCGCCCCGTCGGTTCGCGAGGGTCGTTCCGCGTCAAACAAAACGCAGACAGCATCAAGCCGTTGCGGGGAACCGGCAGGCCATCGGTTCGCACGAATTACTGGTCCGTGAGGGAGGTGGGGGAGGAGCTTGCCGCAGGGAGCGGCTCGATGCAGAGCCGAAGGCGAGCGGGGCCCAGCATTTGGAAATACTCGACCCGGACCGCATGTTCGCCTTCGGCCAAATCGACTTGAGCGGCGTCCCTCGTGGCCTCATGCGGCGTCCAGTTGTCGATGACCTTTCGGTCGTCGATCCATACCCGAACGCCGTCGTCGGAGAGGGTCTCCACGCAGTGAACGCCCGCGGGGGTCTTGATGGAGCCGCTGGCGACCACGCCGAAGTGCTCGGCCAGGACCTGCGGAACCGGGCTCCGCCGGTCCCACAAGAAGTCGATGAATCGCCGCCGGACACGCACCACGTTGGGTCCACTCCTGGCCATCTCCCATCTTTCGCTTAGCTGCCCAAGATCACGGGTCGCCTGCCATCTGAAGAAGGCGACATCCCAGTCAGCCGCTGGCGAAGTGCATTCGGCTGCCTGAGCCAACACCTGGTTGAGGGCCAGGCTCCGGACGGCATCCGGCAAGACCCGGCTGTCGCGAATCAGCTCGGCCGCAGTGCGCCAGTCTCCGACCCGGCCATACACATCATCCACCACCGCACCGGCCTGGGTAATGCGATCGAACAGATCCCGCTGCCTCTCCGCATTTTCTCTGTTTGAGACCGTATCCCGGATTCGCAGCGTCTGGTCGCTGCCTCCGGACACGAGCATGCGGCCGTCGGGGCTGAA
Organism: Phycisphaerae bacterium; assembly: GCA_018003015.1. Lineage (NCBI taxonomy): Bacteria > Pseudomonadati > Planctomycetota > Phycisphaerae > Phycisphaerae bacterium. The sequence goes on from JAGNEZ010000008.1 coordinate 92,453, forward strand.
GGCAACGCAGTTGGCGGAGAGATCATGTTCGCGAAAGGTGAGAGTCTCAGTGCCAGTCTCGATGTCCCAGATGCTCACCGTGGCATCGGCGCAGGCCGTCGCGATCCGGCGACCACCAGGTGCGAAGGTGACAGCCAGAACCGGCGCACCCAGCTCCTTCAGCACACGGATGCCTGCACCGGTCGCGGCCTGCCATAGCCTAATGGTCCCATCAGCCCCCGTGGAGACAATCGTCCGGCTGTCGGGGCTGAAGGCCACCGCATGCACCGCGCCCCGATGACCGGCCAGCGTGAGGCCGCAAGCGCCGGTCGCTGCGTCCCACGTTCGCACGGTCCCATCCGCGCCGCCGGAAGCGACCCACCGGCCGTCCGGACTGAAAACGGCGAAGTTCACCTGACCCTGATGCCCCTGAAGAGTGAGGATCTCCTTTGCGGTACCGGTATCCCAGATCCTAACCGCCGCATCGCCGCCGGCAGTGACCATCCGGCGGCCATCAGAGCTGAAGGCGATGGAGGACACGAGTTTCTCGTGGGCCGGGATTGCCCGCAGCCGCGCGGCGGTGCGGGCATTCCAGAGCTGGACGATTCCGCCCCCGCCGCCCGAGGCAAGCACCCATCCATCAGGACTGAATGATACGCAGTTGACCAAGCCATCGTGGGCAACCTCCCGCCGAATCTCAACGCGAAGCTCAGTGTGCCAGAATCGGAGTGTCCTATCCTCCCCGCCGGAAACGAACATGTTGCTGTCGGGATGGAAGGCCAGGCACAACACTCGGCCTTGCTGAGTGCGGATCGCGCGGCTCGCGGGAACAGACTGGGCGTCCCAGACTTTCAGAGTGCAGTCGCGGCTTGCGGTGATGATGTACCGGGCATCCGGGCTGCAGCCCACAGCCAGTATCTCTGTCTGGTGCCCGTGATACTCTCGTGGTGCGGCAGGCCCCGTCACGCCCCGGACCCTGAGAACCGTTGCGTCCTCGCCAGCATGTACGACCAAGCGGTTGTCTGGACAGAAGGCTACGCAACATCTGGAGGGCAGGTGCGCGGAAACGATGCGCCTTCCCGACCATGTTTTGGTGTCGTACACATAAACCCCCAGGTCCTGCACCGCCGTGACCATGCGTTGCCCGTCCCGGCTGAAGGCGATGGAGCAGACGGGACCAGACAGGCGTTCGAAAGACTGCAGCTTGTTGCCGGTCTGGGCATCCCACAGGTTCATCGCAGTCTTCAAACCGCCTGCCGCGATCATGCGGCTGTCAGGGCTGACCGCCAGCGAATCGAACTGGCCGTCGTAATCGTCGAGCGTCCAAGCCTCCGCGCGGGTCGCTGCATTCCAGGCCCGGATTCGATTGTCCTGGCTCCCCGCCATCATCCACCGGCCGTCGGGACTGAACCTCACGGACAGCACGGCACCCCCGCCGGGGCGGATCACGGCGAGATCGGCCCCGGTGTGTGCATTCCATGCCCGCACGGTACCGTCTGCACCGCCGGACATGATTTGTTGGCTATCGTGGCTAAACGCCACGGAGTTGACTCCATCCTCGTGCCCCCGCAAGACATGAAGGGGCTTTCCTGTTTGAGCGTCCCAGATCCTCGTTGTCTTGTCCCCGGCACCGGAGGCAACCCAGCGCCCGTCCGGGCTGACGGCCACACAGCGAACCTCGTCGTCGTGGCCGCGCCAAGTCTGAAGGCTGTCATCGCTCAGCGAATCCAGGTAACGCCATTCCCAATCGCGGAGATCCTCGGGAACCGCCTGAAGACGCCGCTTCATGGTGGCGGCCGATCGGGACCGGGCGTCGAGGGCTGCCATCGCGATCTCTCTGACATAGGCCGCCCGCCGGAGTTCTTCCGCATGCTGAGCGAGCGCTTTCTGAGCTATACGAGCCTCGTTACGTGCGCGTACTGCCCACATTACGCCCAGCGTGGAGCCGAGCAAACCGACCACCAGCGCCGCGACCAGGGTGCAGGCTGCCTTGTTGCGTCGGGCAAACTTGCGCAGTCGGTAGATGGGGCTGGGCGGAGCGGCAAGGACGGGTTCATGGTTGAGATGCCGCTCGATATCGGCGGACAACTGGTCGGCTGACGCATATCGGCGGCCAGGCTCCTTCCGAAGTGCTTTCAGCACGATATTGTCCAGGTCACCCTTGAGTTGCTTGCCCAACCGTTCGGGCGACTGGTCCCGTCTCCGGTCAACAACTGTCGTCTCCCCTGAGTGTGCCCGGTCGTCTCGGTGGCAAACACGGCGACGTCTGCACGTTTCGCTGGGTTTGGGGAACTCCTGGTCGTCCCAAACCGTGTGTTCGACGTCGCGCCTTGCCCGTCCGGTTAGTTCGTACGCCCGGCACCCGGTGAGCAACTCGTACAAGATCATGCCCAGTGAGTACACGTCGCTGGCCGTGGTCATGGTGTCGCCACGCAGCTGCTCGGGACTGGCGTAATCGGGCGTCATCGGGCGGTGGGCGGTGCCTGTCTGATCGAAGCCTTGGATCCCGGGCTCCGGCTTCGTCAGCTTGGCGATCCCGAAATCCACCAGCTTCAACACGGCCTCCACGGTCACCAGGATGTGGGCGGGCTTGAGATCCCGATGAATGACCGTGTGCTGATGCGCAAAGTGGACGGCAGCACATACCTGCTGAAAAAGCCGCAGCCGCTGCACCGTGCCCAGACCATGAAGGTCGCAGTACGTGGTGATGGGCGTGCCTTCGACATACTCCATGACGAAATAGGGTAAGCGGTCATCGGTTGTCCCACCGTCAAGCAACTGGGCGATGTTGGGGTGGGTCAGGGCCGCCAGGACCCGGCGTTCGTGGTGAAAGCGGCGAATGGTTTCCTCCGTGTCCATGCCGTGCTTGATCAGTTTCATGGCAACGAGGCGGGTTACTGGCTCGGCCTGGCGTGCCAGGTAGACGTTACCCATGCCCCCAGCGCCCAGGCGTTTCAGGACCTCGTAGGGGCCGATCCGCCGGCCGATGTTGGGGTCGAAGACCGGCTCAGAGAAAAGGGCTCGGAGGTCTCCCGTCAGGTGGAGGCCTGTCTGACCTGGGTGGGCATGAGCGAGCAGCGATTCGGCCTCTCGGCGCAGTTCCACATCGGCGCCGCAGGCCTCCTCCAAGGCGGCCGGCCACTGCGACCGCGGCAGGTCGACGATCCGGTGAAAGATCTCCTCCAATCGCTGGAATCGGTCCGGGTCGGGGTTCATCGCATGACATCACACAACTGCTTCATCAACCACGCACGGGTGAAACGCCATTCGTGCTCAACCATGGTCTTCGTAAGCCCCAGGAGAAACGCGACCTGTTCGACCGACAGTTTAGCGGCAAGACGCATTCGGGCAATGCGGGCCTTCTGGGCGTCAAGAGAACCCAGTGTCTCCATCGCCTCGCGGAAAGCCTCATCGGCACTTCGCGGTTCTAGGGGCCTGATGGCAGGCATTGACTCATTCCTCCCGGCAAGCGAAGCTTCACAGAGGACTTCAGCGGCTCACCTTTCCCACGGAGGAGCGTAAGGCTCGGACCGTTTGCCCCTACAGATCGCCATATTTCCCTTCCAGCAAGACCCGACACAACCCTGGGGATACGGCCGCCTCCATCCGTAATCGCTTTTAAGGCAGGGACTTGCGATTGCGAGGCCCTGCGTACAACTCGCGGTCTGTCAGTGGCCGGCTGGCTCCATTTTGCTGCGCTTGGCCGTTTGCTCTTCTAATCATCTCCGCGTAAAAACACCCTGGCGCCCCCTCATGTAGGGGCCAGAATCGCCGGGGTGCCCAAGCGTGTTTTCATGAAGCACGATGAGTTTCGACAGATCGAGCGCCTGTTGGCCGATGTCAACGCCGGCCACACGTCGGCATGCGGGCAGTTGACTGACGTTGTCTATCGTCGGCTCCGGGCGGTGGCGGAACACTACCTCCGTCGTCAGTTTGGCGGCGAGGCTGGCAGCCTGACCTGGCAGCCCACCGCGCTGGTTAACGAGACGTTCCTGCAGATCATCAAACAGCGGAAGCGATACGATTCCGAAGGCCACTTCTTCGCCATCGCCACGCGAGTCATGAAGCGTATTCTGCTCGATTACGCCCGCCAGCGTGGTGCGCAGAAACGCGGCGGCGGGGCCATCAAAGTCGAGTTCGACCCCAACATTCATGGTCCCGTCCATGAGCATTCCGAGGGAGCCCTGGATCTGGAGACTTTCTTCACCTGCTTGGACCGTCTGGCCGCGCTGAATACGCGTAAGGCGGACGTGGTACGGATGCGCGTACTGTGGGGAATGACTATCGCGGAGACGGCCGTCTCCCTGGACGTCGGTCACGCGACGATTGAGCGTGACTGGCGATTCGCGCAGGCGTGGCTGGCGCGGGAAGTCGCAAGCCGACGACCGAAGGAACGCTGAGGTCACCTCCGCTAAGGTCGTCCGCCTTTGCGGTCAAAGCGAAGGCGGCCAATTCAGTCCGCGCAGTTCGGGTCGGCTTGCACGGCGGTGCCGCGGTAGCCTGCCAGAACACGCCGAGTTCGTCCCGGTAGGCGTCACCGTACCAGCCTCCTCAGCGGACAGAGAAGGGCCGGTCACGTCAGATGACCGGGGATTCACTCAGGCCTGTGATTCCAGGCCTCGCTTGGTTCTCAGGCGTCGCCAACATGTCCATCGTCAGGCTTCTTGCACCACCTTCAGCCCCATCAGCTGAGCCAAGTGGCGGATATGCCGGGTGTGGTCCCCGTAGTAGGCCACTCGGTGCAAAGAGGCATAGTAGTCCTTGGCACTCGTCCGCTCGTCGATCTGCAACTTTTTGAGCAGGGCCATGAGCCGGCCGATGTCGCTGTCCATACGTGTAATCATGGCCGCGAGCTTCTGCAAGTCCGGCTTTCACGGTTGGCTCGCGTAAGGACCGAGGTCGGGCACCTGTAACTTCGCGTGTGGGATGGTGAACGCCAGACAAAGAAGGAATGGTCGGTCATGGTTGCGTTCCACGAACGCGAGCACATCCGCAGCCAGCAGGTCGTGTGAATAGGACTTACCGCTGAGCATCACTTTCTCGTTATTACGCCAGAGATACTCCGGGTAGTACTCATGGGCCTTGGCCTGGCAGTTGTAGCCGAAGAAGTAATCGAACCCCATCTTGTCCGGCGTGCTACTTGAGCCGGGATGGCCCAGACCCCACTTACCGATGAGCCCGGTGGTGTAACCCGCTCGTTTCATCAGGTGCGCGACGGTAAACGCGTCGGCCGGCATCGGCGTCTGGCCCTCGGGTTTGACCTCCTTGTTTCCGCGAATGGCCGCGTGTCCGGTGTGCAGACCGGTCATCAGACAACATCGCGACGGAGCACACACCGTGCTGCCCGCATAGGCCTGGGTGAAGCGCATGCCCTCGGAAGCGAGGCGGTCGATGTTGGGAGTCTTGATCAGTTTCTGGCCAAAACACCCCAGGTCGCCGTAACCGAGGTCGTCGGCCAGGATGAAAATGACGTTGGGTTTCACGTCAACGGCCAGTATCGGAGGCCCGCTCAGCCCTGCCCACAGTAGTCCAAGAACCGTAGCAAGTTTGGGTGTCATCATCCGGCACTTTTCCCAATTGGGCGAACGCGCTCCTTTGCCGGCTGCTTGGAGCATATTGTATCCAGGACGGTGGCGAGACGACACCCTGGTCATCCGATGCGGGGCTATTCCTCCGGCTTTCACCCGGCGCGATGCGGCAGAAGAAACGCTCGAAGCTGGATAAGAACGGGCGTATTTCCCAGGGCCGTGATGAGGCTGCGGAGGGCCGAAGCTAGCCGACGCCGCTCACTAGCTCGACGTCCGGGCTGTCCATCGTCACAGGCCGCCGGCTCTCTCTGAACTTGAGGGTCACAGTCTCCCGCTGCTCCGCCAGGTTCCACAGCAACACGGCTCGCACCGCTGGATACCATGCGCACACCACGGCCTTGTCCTCCTCCACAAAGGGGATATCGCCCAAGCGAGGCAAGAGTCTCCGCTTCAGATCGAACAGTTCGCGCAGCGAGTCTCTCACGGCTTCATCGTGCGATCCTTTCGATTGATATGTCCTACCAACGTTCACTCGGGTCGAGTGCGGCCACTTTCGACGTAGTTCCCTTGGCCCCGGCCTCTGGCCGGGGAGGTGTGTGCGTTTCGCCTTCACTCGGCCGACTTCATACGCAGGTATCCCATCTTCCGCGGGTTGAAGCCGCTCAGGGCCAGGCGATACTTGCCAAGGTCCGATTCGTCCATGCCCGTGGGCCAGTTGTCCGCAACAAGGCGGCTATTGAAGATGTTGAAGGCATACGCGCGGCCCGACGGATCGAGGAGCAACAGGCCCTCCGACGGAATACGCATAGTTATACCATGCGCGCCATCAGGCGTGGTGTAGGATTCGACCCCCAGGCCGATCTCGCGGGAATCTGATACGGTCCCTTGCGTCGAGAAGTTGATCTCCCAATAGTGGGCGGTCATGAACGGATCGCAGAGGTACACAGTAAAGGACCCCGGCGCCTTCGAGGCCTTCATTTCGACGCGAAGCACGAGGCTACCGTTGTCGGACTCGGCCTGCCACCGGTACGTCCTGCAATCGGTCCACCCTGACCCGCAGGCGTACACCGCGCGTCCTTCGGCGAACCGCGACACCTGCTTCCCGGCTGCGAATGCGGCCCGGTATTCGGGAAACTCTGTCGCCAGCAGGTCGTTCAGCACTGCGACACGCCACTTCAACCGCGTGCCGCAATACTGGTGCCGCTCAGCCTCGGAATGGAATCCCAGGCGAGAATCCGCGGTACAGAGCACATCCAACCGTTGACTGTTCTGGATCTCCTGGCGGACGATAGCTTCCATCGCCGCCAGGTGCCGCAGCGCATCCGCCGGGAGCAGATCGAACAGACGGCCACGCATCAGGTAGAAGTTCAGCATATTGTGTGCGCTTGCGAATTGGATGCCAATCGCCTCCGTCAGCCCGATGTCGAGCATGCGCTCGCGGTTTCCCCGGATACCAGGTTCGAGCGATTTCAGAATGGCGACACCCTTGTCCCATTCTCCCGACATCTTCCGTGACAGAATGACGGCTTCGGGGAGGCTGTGGTTGTCCAGCGCCTCACCGATGGCGTCGCCGCTGGGACCACCGACCAGCCAGGTGGGCTGCAGAGGCTTGAGCGCCGGCTTCAGGTGCAGCGGCCAGACAGGCGTCGCATGCATCGGCCCCCACCATTGAAATCGTGTCGAGAGCGGGAAATGCTGAAACCCTTCTGCGAAGTGTTTCCATGCTCGCACGACCTTTTCCGCGTTGAGGCCCCATTCTGCGCGGGCCAGCGTCCGCAGGAAGTCGTCTTCCGTTCCCGAGAAGTCCTCGAATGCCAGCCGCCCGGCAGCGCGGTTCATCACGCCGGGATAGTTCCCAAAGTACCAGCACTGCATCACGGAAGTGATGTTCAGGGCGGGCATTTCCTTGTACTTGCGGTACAGGATCGAGGGCACGGGCATGAACGGGATGGTGGCCGATTCGTGCGAACACGCCACCTGGAGCTTCGCAGACATGGGCGTCTTATGGGCCGCCGCCTGCCAGGCAATCCGAGCGAACCGCTCCGAGGGGCCGACAAACGACAACCAGTAGTCGCCGCCCACACGCGGGCGGTCCAATTGGTACTTGACCGCTCCGGACTCGAAGTTCACCTGCAGCGTCACATCCTTGGGCATGTGGGCGCCCAGCTCATACACCCATGGGGCGAGCGGTCTCCACGCCGGCATGTAGAGCCAGCAGATGTACTCCGCGTTGGGATCCCCCTCCTTGATTCCCCTTGCCATCGCGCCCTGGCCTGCCGCCAGGGTCTGCCAGTTCGGCACTCGGGAGCAGCGCGGACAATCCGGTCGCCGATCCACCTCGGCTCCCATCGAATCGAGACAGGAGGTGCCGTGCTCGCCGAGCGATATGTTGATCACGCCGCCCAGCCCCCGCACGCGGGAGAAGATCGAGTGGGTCGATTCATAGATGAACTTCTGGCTGGCTTCGGAATTCGGGCAAACGTAACGACGGTAGGGCCAGCCCGCGCCAGCCAACTCGGGATGCGCCTCGAGCATGGGATCGTCCGCCGAGTAGAATCCCACCGGCTCGTTCGTGTAGAGCCAGACCTTGATTCCATAGCCGGCACACTTGTCGACGGTCTTGCGCAGTTTTGCGAGCCGCCGCTCCATGTTGGGATCCGCCTTACGGAAGGAGGTCTCTGTGATGTCCTTCCACTCGATGCTCAACCAGAGTCCGTTCACACCCTCGTGCGCCAGGCGGTTGAGATAGGCATCCGGGTAGTAGTCGACGTCGTCCATCAGTTCGTCACGATTCAGCGGGGGACGCTTAATCGGACCGAAGAAGCACCGTGTGATGCGGTGCCTCAGCCAGGGCTTTTTCAGGATGACCCCGGGGTTGAGGAAGGGGCCGTCCGCGGTGGCGATCATCTCCTCGAGGTGGAAGATCGCGCGCCGGATGCCCTCGGTATCCCCGGCCAGCAGCCGGATGCCCGAGGGCGAGACCTCAATGGAGTAGGACTCCGGGACGTTCATCGCCACCTTCTCGGTCGTGACGGGAAGCCCGCCCTCTCCGGCGAGTTTCGCGAAGGCCATGAAGCTCTCGAGGTCGGCATACGCCGTTTTCAGGATGCCCTTCTCGTCGGGAAAGCCCCGGTTCACGGTCACGCCGGCGCGCAGGTTGATCTGGCCTGGCTGGGGTGAACTTCCATCCTTCCAGAACAGTATGAACGGAAGCGGCTTCTTCAGATCCTCGACAAACCCCCAACTCTCCTCGCCCGGAGGCGCCGGCCATGTCGAGTCGATTGTACGCATGGAAGCGGGCTGCTTCACGTCCTCGGCAGCGGAACCGCCCGCCGCGAGCAGTACGACGGCCGTCAATGCGAATAGGCTTGTCCAATGGGCCCCAACCACGCACATCCTCAGCAAGGGAAACAGCTGTTTCGACATCGCGGGTCCTCCCTCATAAACCATGCTGCTGCCGATACGCGGGAATCTGGCGATCCAGCGTGTCGTCGATCAGTTTGAGTTTTTCTTCGATCGTATCCGGCGTGTAGATGTAGTCCTGTTCCCACTCGTAGCCGAGCCGCGAGTCGCGGCGAGCGGCCTCGCGGGACGACGCAGTGCGCTCGCGTTCTTCATGCAACAACGCGGTCATCGCCTGCAACAGATCTCGCTTCTCCGCCGCAACTGAAGCCTTTGCCAAGGTTAGCCGCAGACCTTCGAACTGGATAACGGCATGCTCGCTGCGCATCATCCGCTGCAACTGTTCGGCCAGGAGCACCTCGCGAAACGCCACCTTCTGCTTGGCCGCCGGGGCGTGCAGCGCGGCCTGACGATAGCTTTGCAGCCCTTGCTCCATGCGATCCGCAGACAACTGGAGGTATTTCTGAAAGACGTCAACGCTGAAGAAACCGACATAGTCCTCAGCCGCGTTGCGGCGGTTACTGAAGTCGGGCCAGAAGATCAGGCGGCTGGGCACATACGGCCAGCAGGGATTCAGTTGGGACCGACTGCTCCACTGCTGCTGATCCGACCAGGAGTGGTCGAGCGTCATGGCCCGCGGCTTGGGTTTGGAGAAAAACAGGGGCGCGGCCAGCGCGTTGCAGCTACCCCAGTTCGGCCCTGTGTCGGGGTATACCTGGATGGCCTCGCTGAAGTGTTTCCACGCCGCAAGCACGGCGTCTTCGCTGCCCGCGCCGAATTCGCGCCGCGCGATTTGCCTCAGCAGGTCGTCCAAGGGAGGCGCATCGCTCCAGGCATACCAGGCGCGCATTTCTGCCACCCAGTTCGGCTTGAAACCATAACTCCAGGTCTCCAGCGCGCCGGCGATCTTCCACTCCTCCATCGCCTGGTAGCGCGCATACCACTGGTACGGGAAGGGCAAGTAGGGAAACGTGCCGAACTGCCAACTGGCGAAGGTGTCCGCCTTGGAGTAGATGGCGCGGAAGTTACGCTTGCGGGCCTCCAGAAGTTGGGCCTGTGTAACCTCGGCCGGCCCAACCTGATTGATGGCATAGTCGCGCAGATAGCCCTTCTGGCCGTCGAGTTCGAAGCTCTTTCCATTTTCGAAGGTCAGCAGCGGAATCGTCGATTCCGGCAACTGCGTCATGACATAGGCCTTGGTGGCCGCCTGGTCCGGGCTGAAGGCGACGTTGTACTCCCACGGTAAGATCTCCACCTTGGGGTTGACTTTGTGTGCCTCATCGGCGGCAATGCGCACGGCCGTCGCCCACTCGCGCACCCAGGCGCGCAAGTCCTCATCGCCCTGTCCGCCCGCGCCGAACCAGTTCTTGTAGAAGAACCCCTCGGTCAACAGCACGTACCCGCGAATCTCGGGAAACTCGGTGACAATCTCGCGGACCAGCCTGCGCAAACCCTCAGCGCTTTCCGGCGTACCCGTGTACTGGTACAGAATCGGCGCGTAGCAGTCGAGACCGAAACGAGCCGTGCGACGGAGAAGGTCCTTCATCGCGCCCGGTTTGTGTCGGCGCATGTCGGCATCGCTCCAATAGGGTTCCGGGCCGGGCGTGTTGTTTGGGTTGCGATAGATCGAGCAATGGATCGCATCGAAGCCGTACAGCGGCAACGCGGCCAGATACCGGTCGGGCCACTCCATCCAGCCGAGCCCCGAAAGGGTCATGCGGGCCTGGTACAAGCCGTGCCGGACCGTGTTCAGATTCCTGGGCAGATAAGGCCCTTCCCGCAAGCTGAACCGCATCATCAAGTTGTAGAGGCCGTACATCGCCCCGCGCTCATCAAAGCCGCACACGGCGATCGCGTTACCGGAGACCCTGATCTGGTAGTCTCTGGCGGCGTTCAGTTGGTCGCCGCAACCGAGCATCTTGTCGCGGGCCGCCGCAACGACGACCTGCCGGCGGTTACGCCAATCACCGAGTTGCGCCGGGCGATTCACCGCGACCTGCGTGTGCATCGCGTCCTTCAGATAACGCTGAAGCTCCTCGCTCGCGGTGACCAATGGGGCCGAGGCATCGGCTGGAATCTCGATGCTCCAGCCGGCGCCAATTTCGATCTCATCCGCGCGAGGACGCGTCTGGGGATCTCGAGGGCGGGGAGGCAAGCCCTCGGTATACTGGCGGAGAAACTCGTAAGACTCCTCCACCTCGAGCACCGGAAGTACGGTGGCTTCGAACTGCTTCGCGAAGACCTGTCCGCGGGCAATCCCGGTGATGACCAGGCTGGTCAAGAGGATCGTGCAGCAAACCCAACCGTTGAAAGCCGTCTTCATGGTTAATCCCCGGCAAAGCGGTCGAACGAGCTATTGAGAAATCGAGACAGCCGCCGAGGCGGCGGCATGGCGCTGAGCAAGCCCGTCACCAACGCCGATCATCATGACGGAGATGACTAGCATCACGATTCCCAGCCACAGGCACAAACGAGTCCGGGAATCGACCAGCTTCCACTCCTTGAGCAATAGGCCCCACAGATTGCCGAAGATGATGATCGCGGCCATGAATATGCTCCAACTGGCGAAGCTGTACTGGCCCATCTTCGTGGCGCCGGTGCCATAGCCGAAGTACTGCCCGTACCACATCAATCCGCTGATGAGGGCGAGGAAGTAGTTGAGAAAGAGCGTGCTTCGAGGCTGCGCGACATAGTCGCCGAAACGTTTGTTCTTCGCCGTCACGATCATGGTGGAGATGAAGTTCGTCGTGAATCCGCCCGCCAACGCCAGAACCAGGATGGGCATGTTCTTGAAGACCTCCTGCGTGCCAGAGCGGACGGCCTCAGCGGCGATCGGTTTTCCGGCCGTGAAGGCCAGCGCCATGCTGGCGCTCATGATGCCGCCGAACACGGCGAACGTGAGGCCCTTGACCAGGGCGAAATCCTTGATCGACTCCTTCTTCTGCTCGTCGGTGAGGCGCTGCTCCTTGAGTACTCCCGCATAGCCGCACAGGGCAATGCCAGCCAGGCATACCAGGAACCCGAGCAGCACAACGGCACCCGGAACCGTGGAGATCAGGAGGGCGAGTTTCTGGTCGAGCATTGCAGGCACCAATGTGCCGACAATCGCGCAGACGCCGAGCGAAATGGATTGCCCGAGCGAGAGACCAAGGTGACGCAGGGCCAGTCCACACATCAGCCCACCGAAGCCCCACAGAGCGCCAAACACATACGCCCCAACCAGGCTGCTCGCGCTGCTGGCGCGGAGGATGCCGGCCAGATTCGACGTGGTCAGTCCCCCCCCAACCGTGGGCATGATCACCCAGGCAACGAATCCGAGTGTGATCCAGTAGGTTTCCCAGGACCATTTCTTGATCTTGTGCGAGGGGACATAGAAGCTGGCCGCAGAAAGGCCGCCGAGCGAAAGCAGGATGGTCCCGACGATCTGTTCCATGTGGTTACCTTTCCGTGTCGTTCATCTTTGGCCGGTCGAGTCGCGCAGACTAGATTCGAATAAATCGCGTGCTCACGGTGACGCTCATTTCTGTATTGGGCCGGATGATCGCGGGGCATCCCCCCACGGCTTCGATCTCCATGAACCTGGCCGTATCACAGTAAGTACTCCGCCGCCAGCTCCTTGGCCGTGACGAACCGGCCGCCTCGCTCTCTGAACATGGCACACATGCGGTCGAGTTGCTTGAGGGCCTTCGGGCCGCAATTCTTGACAATGAACGGCAACGGCCTCACGCTGCTTTCCCCGAAGTCGAGCGCGCCCTGCGGCATCGGATGGAACTCCCACGGGTGGAGGTAGAGACAAACGACCGGCCGCTTCCCCCGGGCCTGAACATACTCAATGAAGCGGTCGGCCTTTTGCATCAGAAACTCGGCGGACTCGGTTCGGAAGACGGGCCATTGGTCGCGATCGCGCTGATACGGATCGTTGCTCACCATGCTGAGATCGCAGAAATTGGGAATTTCCACGATCCGCATCCGGCCCGGCCTTGTCCAGTCCTTTGCAGATGGGTGATAGGGAACGAACGGCTTCTGGTAGAAGTACAACGGGAAGGAGGCATCGGCCCGATAGCCCAACTTCTCCAGCACGTTGAGCACCTTGGTGCTGCCCCAGAGGCGAGGGCACCGGAAGCTCGTGGGGCGGAGGCCGCTCACTTCACGCACGATCCGCGTGGCCTCGCGCAACCGGCCTTCCACCTCCGAGGGCAAGATGGGCCAGTTGTTGGGCAGAGGGAAGATCGGATCGCCCAGAGTCTCGTGATAGAGTCCGTGACAACCCGTTTCGTGGCCAGCATCGCGAACACGGTGGACCACGTCGGGGTTGTTCTCCGCCGCATGGCCCGTCCAGAAGAACGTGGCCTGGATGTCGTGCTTCCTGAGCAGTTCCAGCAGGCGCGGAGTGCCGCGTTTAACCCCTTCGTAAAAGGGCGTGAAGGAACCGATGTCGGTCTCCATATCGAACCCGAAGACGACGTCGAACGCGTGGTCCACAACGCCCGGCGATGGCCTGCGTGGCTTCATCTTCTTCATGTTGATTGATCCTCAAGAGGGATTCCGTTGGCTCAACTTGGTTCTTCGCACTACACACCGATCTCAAAGATCTTGCCGATCGGCTGTGACAACAGCTCAGCACGGTCTTTGCGGATCGCAATGCCCGTCTCCCAACGAATGCCGAATTCCTGGGCCGAGACGAAGGTGTCGACCTGGAACGTCATGTTTTCCGCGAGATGGTAGTTCGAGATGCTCTCCATCCACGGCGATTCGACCTCGATCAGTCCCGTCCCGTGGCAGGGACCGTACAAGTAGTTGTCATAGTACCCGCGTTTCTTGAAGAGCTCGATGTATTCTTTGGCGACGTCGGCCGCTACGACGCCCGCCTTCAACTGGTCATAAGTCCAGCGATGGGCCTCCAGGCCGAAATCGACGATTTCCTTCTTGCGGCCGGTCAGGCGGCCCATGCTGACGGGCATGCCGATGCTGGGTGAATAGCCGTCCACTTTGGCCGACAGATTCAACTGAACGATATCGCCCTTCTGGATCTCTCGATACGTGGATCGTGAAATCGCGTGGCGAGTGGACTTCTCGCTGAATACGTACATGGGAAGCCCCTCGTACTCCGCCCCGTTTTCATAGATGGTCTTCTGGGCGATTCCGACCAACTGCAATTCCGTCATGCCGGGCTGAATGTGATGAATGACTTCCCGCGTGGCGATTTCGGTAATCCGCAGGCCCTCGCGAATGCAGGCGATCTCGTTTTCCGACTTGATGCTGCGCAGCGCGACCATCACGTCGTCGGCGCGTACGATCTCCGCTTCGGGGTAGCACTCCTTCAAGCCGGCCAGTTGAATAGGATTGCTAACCAGGTATCCGCCGATGCCGATCTTCAGCCGCTTGCCCTGGACGCCGATCGACTTGAACGCGTCGGTGAACGTCGACGCCTGCAGTTCCGGGTAGGCGGGGTCCGCGGATTCGCGGTACTCCATCAACTGAAAGATATTCTGAATCATGCTCCGATCAGAGGAGTATTTCAGACTCTCCGGGCCCACCATCAGCGCCGCTCTGCCCAGAGGACTGATGGCCACGCCCGCCGTCTCGAACAATGGCCAGAAGTTGGAGAAGTAGCGCACATTCGCGTAGTCCGCTTCGTTCGAATTGGCCACGAGGACGTCGAGACCGCGCTGCTGAACGAGCGCGGCCGCTTTCTGAACGCGTTGCTGGTATTCCGCCTCGGGAATGCACACACGTTGGTCCATGTTGTTCTCTCCTATCGATTTTGACTTGCTCCCAAGCATGGTACCACCTGATATGTTGGTCCGTCGAGCCCGAGAGTGGCCTTGGTGTCGGTCTTCTTCTCGGTGCCTTCCGGTTGGAGCTTCTAACCCGGAGGCTCGGAGGGTGCGGCCAGCGGTGCCAGCGGGGTTCCAGGCGACCAAAACTGACGATCCGCCGCAGAAGACCTCGCCGCCCACGGGCTGAGTCACCTCAAATCCAGAACCTGCGGAGACGAACTGGACCGTCACCTCCCCTACTGCCGTCCCGCCGGCGCCGGCCACATTATCGCGCACAACGAATTCAAACCTGGAGGCGCTTCGGCCGAACTGCGGAAGGTACTCGCCGGCTGTCGTGGTGTTGGTTAGTATGTCGGACAATTGCGGAAAGAACCGCTCGCCGGAACCGTTGTGCATGAATACGCCAAACAGCGGTTCGTTTGCCCCGGTGTCCGGTCCCAGTGCCACCGCAGGGCCCAAGTCGGCCTGTTCCCAGGAGCCGGTCATTCCATCAAAGTCGCCAAAATCCTCATCATCCCACACTCCCAGCAATCGGAACGGCGTGCTCGTGGGGACAATCCAGGAACTGGCTGCAAACGGCACCACGACAGGAAGATGGTTCGATGTCGTTTCCGTCGCCCCGCATCCCGCCGCAAGCTTGGCGGCAATTTGGCTGATGCTGGAGGAGTTGAACATGGGGTACTTCACACCAATGGTGCCCGTACCGGTCAGGATGTTGTCCGTCCCGCAGGTTCCACCATAGGACATGATGGTGGTCCCGGAGCCGGGTTCGTAGGCTGTGGCGGGGGTGTACTGGCCGGCTGAGCCACAACTTCCATTGATGCCGTTGAAGGTATGGGTGGCGCCGAGTTGGTGGCCTATCTCATGGGCAAGCAAATCGATGCTGAACGAGTCCCCGCTAAGGACGGAACTCGCCGAGATGCCCATGCCCTTCTACAGCGGAGCAGCCGGCCCGGGCCACGTCTGGTTCTGGCAGCAGTGCATTGACCGACCCGACCACTGGTATCATTTCGCCCGTTTCGCCAAAGCGATTGAAGAGCTTGATCCGGCCGGCGAGCGGTTCAAGCCGGTGCAAATCCCAAACGCCCGACTGCATATCTATGCCCTGCAGGGCGAGAGAACGTTTCTGGCTTGGTGTCGAGACATCGACAACACCTGGCAGACAGAGCTCGTCGACGGCCGCAGGCCGGTGCTGATCCAAGGCCAAACGGTTGACCTGGCACGACAAGTCGGCATGGGCCTGTCGGCGACGCGAGTGCGATTCTACGACCCTTGGATGGATCGGTGGGCTGATGGCCACGTTGCTGACGGGCGGATTCTGCTGCCGGATTTCACCCGTTCCATCGTTATCCGCCTGGAGCACGTGGCGCCACTGCCGCAGCCCTGACGGACAGGTTCTGGGGTGTCTGGCCACCGCCATGACTTTCCCCATTCCCTCATCACTGGTCGCGCAATAGAATATCAGCATGATTCGGCTTTCCCGCCGCCAGTTTCTCCAGCGAACCGCTCTTCAGGCCACTGGTGCTGGCCTGGCTCTCCGTTCCGCGGCAAGTCTTGGGCAAACCGCGGGCAGTCGCCCCGCGCAAGCGGCCGACGTCCAGGTGCTCAACCCGCGCAACCGCGTGCCGGTGTCGCTGATCATTGACGATTCGACGTGCCTCGTGAACGTGAACCGTTTCGCCGTGCCGCAGTTCGCCAGCGCTTGGGGGAACAAGCAGGAATTTCGGCAACCCTGGCAGGACTGGCCCGTCGAGATCCCGGATGATTTCGTCCGGCGGTTCGCGGATTTCTCCGACCAGCACGGCATCAAGGGTAAGTACAGCGTCGTACCCTTCCCAGCCTGCGTAGGGCGACTGGACCGGGTTCTGCCCGGTTGGACGGCACAGGCGCTCGACGACAGCCTCCAACTGGTCCGCACGCGCCTGCTGCCCAATTGGAACGTCCATCCGGAGATGGTCACCCACACCTGGGTGATCGACACGAGGACCGGGCATCCTTACCCGGAGCGCAGCCTGCGCTACCAGGAGAACTGGGATTGGTCGGTCGGGCGGTCGGTTGACGAGTTGGCCGGCTACATGGCCTACGCCTTGCGAATTCTCAAAAACGTCGGCTTGCCCTGCGAGGGGATCACCACGCCCGGTGGGTTTGGCTCGCGCGCGCTACCGGAACTGGCCCAGGCGGCGCTGCAATCCTGCCGTGACGTATTTGCCGCCGAGGTACCGCATTACTTTCGCCACGTGTATGAGAATGGGCCGGAGAGCGTGGCCCCGCGCGTCGAGTACGCATCTGGCCTGGACGGCGCCGATCCGCGCTGTGTGGTCTCGATCATTGGCTGCACCGGCGACTGGACCGGGGGATGGGATTGCTCCAGCCAGGGCGATCTTGACCGCTTCATCACGCCCAACCTGCAATCCGGACGGCTGGTGGAAGTGATCGAGCGCGGCCAACCGGCCGTCCTGGTTTGCCATTGGACGGGGCTCTACTTCAACGGCCGGGAAGTCGGGTTCAAGATTCTCCAGGAGGTCGTGCGGCGTCTGCACCAACGCTACGACCACCTGGTCTGGATGAAGCTGAGCCAGATCGCTCGCTATTGGGCGGCCCGTCATTTGACCCGCATCGACAGGGATGAGACCGGACTCTCGCTGCGAGCCCCTTTTTCCGCTGCGGACTTTACAGTCCAGGTGCCCGCACCCAGCAACGCAGCACCGCAATTGCGCGCCGGCGAGACTCGCATCGAACTCCGTGAAGTGAGCCGTGGCACGGATCTGAAGGCGGGAACGTGCCTGCGCACGGGCAATCGCCTGGTGCTCTGCTTTGACCTGCCTCGCGGGCCCTCGCGGCTGCAATTCTGACCTGGTCAGTGATCGATTGTCGCGATCGGGGCTCATGTCGATCACAGAACGTGCGCGCACCAAGATATCAGTCACTATGACGGTTCTCGGCTCAGAAGACGAAGATCGAGGCGATGGAGACGGTCCAGCGGGGTCTGTCCCAGTCGATCATCCATCACCAGCGGGGCCAGAACCGATCCTGCTCCGCGGCCATCCGCCGGGTCGCTCTCGCCCTGCCCCCCGCCAGGAAGATTGAGCCAGGAGCGGACAACTGACGAGTTCGTAAGTGTGAATCTCGTCGGCTCCCTTACAGACCCTTGAAAACAAAGATGTTATGATGACGCAGAGGTTCGCACCGGGGTCTCTCCTCCTGAAGCCATTGCGTGCTCTTGGGCCGGCTTCGCAGCCCCAAGCCGGCCCGTGCCGGCGGGCCTGGAGAGCCCCGCTTTCCTGATCTGGCTGCAGATGTCGCGATGGGGTCACACCAGGCGGCCCAACCACCGCTTGGCCAGTTCCGCATAAACGCTTCTGAAATCGACGGTGGCGACGAGGTTCCCGGCATCCGTCTCCGCCAGCGATGGCGTTCGCCCATACAGCCCGCCCTCGATGCCACGGCCCATGATGAGCACCGGCCCAGCGGCGCCATGATCCGATCCGGCGTCCGCGTTCTCTGCGGGCCGCCGGCCGAACTCCGACCAGACCATGACCAGCACGTGATCGGCCGTGCCTTGCCGCTCCAGATTACGCTGGAGCTTCGCCAGTCCGCCGGCCAGTTCTCGAAGGACGTGGGCATGCTGCGGGAGCTGATCCTCGTGCGTATCGAACCCGCCGACGCTGGCGAATGCCAGTCTGGGAGCAGGATGAGTCTCGGCCAGCCGAGTGACGGCGGTCAGCACCTCCTCGATCCGCCCGGCGGAGTAGGGAAGCGGGTTGGGGTTCGGAGGGTACCCGACGCCTCTCAAAGTGTCGGAGAGACCGTTGGGCTGAGGGCTTGCCTCTTGGACCGTTCCGTCCCACGGGTCAGTCTCGGGATTACGATCCATCAGCCCATCCAGCCAGATCCGGCACGAGCCGAGGTGTGAGTAGTCTGGGGCCGAGCAGCCTACGCCCTGAACGATGGCAAGCTGCCCGCGCTCGTAAATCTGCGCCAGGGCCCGTAGCGATGGATGCAGCGCGACCTGCTGATCGATGGGCACGCATTCGCTGGCCACGCGGCTGAGGCACGGCCGCAACTCGTGGTAGAGCGGATCGGCGTAGGGTATGACGGTGTTGAGTCCGTCGTTTCCGCCGGACAGGTGCAGCAAGATGAGCGTCCGTTCGGCGTTCCGCCGTGTGCCCATCGCTTTGACGGGGCTCGCGAGCGTCGATCCCGCTGTCCAGGCAAGACCGGTCTGAAGGATTTGCCGCCGCGTAGGCCTCACCGATTCTCCACGCCTTTGATCCACAGTCAGGGCTCCCTTGTGTGCAACTCCTCCGATCTTCGCGTTTGCCCGGTTCGCGCCGTCCGAGGTCACGCGTGCCAAGCCTTTTGGATCTTGCGGATGGCCTCGGGGATATCGGCCAAGTCTTTCTCGTCGGCGAGCAAGATGGTCTGCCCCAGCCAGAGACTCTCCCTGCAGATTCGCTCGGCATTGGGGCAGGGCTCGACCGCGACCAAGTCAGGGTGGCGTCTCCGGACTGCCTGGGCCACACCGTGATTGGAGACCAAGTCATCGTAACCGGCCGCAAGCGGGATGCCCTCGGCTTGCATGGCCCGGACGAACTCTCCGCGAGGCCGGCCGCCGAATGCGGACGGGATGTATCGCATCATGCACAGGTGCCACGCGTGGTTGGTCACGTAATCCGGTAGCCGAGCCGGGCGAACGCCCGTGATCCCTTTCAGTTCCTGGTTGAGGTAGCGAACCGCCCGGTTTCGGCGTGCACTCTGTGCGTCCAGGGCCTTGAGTCGCTCCTCCAGCAGTGCGGCGATGTACTCTGACGGGCGGTAGCTGTACCCGGCCCGTGGCTGACTGAAGGTCGTTCCCTGCGGCGGCTGTCCCACGTGATGGGTAGCGTGGGCCCGGGCATAGACTTCGTCCGAGTCAGTAGCCAAGAATCCGCCTTCGCCGCAGCAGAGGTTCTTGGTCGATTGGAACGAGAACGCCCCCGCGTTGGCGAGCCCGCCGCACTTGCGTCCTTTGTAGGTGGCTCCGTGGGCCTGGCAGGCATCCTCGACCACGGGGAGGTTGTGCCTGCGGGCAACGGAGATGATGGCATCCATATCGGCCGGGTGACCCAGGATGTCCACGGGCATGACGGCTCGCGTCTCTGGTTTGATCGCGCTCTCCAGCGCGGCCGGATCCAGGCAAGCGGTCTCCGAGTCCACGTCCACGAACCGGACCGAGAAGCCCATCTCCCAGGCCGCATGGGCGGAGGCGATGAACGTATAGTTGGGCACGATGCACTCGCCGTTGTAGCCCAGCCCATCGGTGTCTGTCACCGCACACAGGGCGAGCTTGAGTGCACTGGTTCCGGAAGTGGTCAGCAGACCGCGCTTGGCGCCGAGGTATTCGCAGTAAGCTCTGGCGAACCGCCGGCCATGAGGTTGCGGCAAGCCCTCTGTTTTGCTGAGGTAGACCTCACGTACGGCCGGTTCCTGACCTTTCCAGCTTTCGAGTGTGGACGGCGGCCAGCTCGGCCATGGACGAACTCGGCCGTCGTGTACGGGAGTGCCGCCTTCGATGGCCAGTTTGCTCATGGGCGTTCCTCGCGCTAGGCTACATGGCGGACCTGACGTGCGTTCAGTCTCGCCGCCGGCCGGACCTTGTCAAGGCCCGACTCGCCCCCCCCCACGACGCGCGTGCGTTCACGCAGCGGCGGCCGCATGGGCGGGTGCACATTCAGGGCGGGTCCTTCAGCCCACCTCCGGGTCTCGGCCCCTTGGTCGCGATCCCATCCAACGACCGCCGGCGCGCGGCCGAGAGGATGAGATCCTCGGTCTGGGGCGCAAATCGGGTGGGACGATCGTAGTATATCATTGAAGTGCAGGTCTCGCAGCCCCCCATACGGATGTGAGACAACCGCTCCCGGCGTGTCGAGGGAGCGGGGCAGACGGGATCCTCGGCCGTGATGCACACCTTTCCTCAGTTCATGTTTTGTTCGTACCTGTTGACTGCGGCCTATCCCGTCGACCGGCCGGACTCGAGCGACAATCGGCCCGATCAACGGTATTCTCGGAATCTGGGGCCTGAGCGATGTCCCAGGGTGGCCGGGGGCTGGGGATGCGAAGCCGCCCGAGTTGAGGATAATGCCTCTTCTGGAGAAGGCGGGCGACGGGGACTGCGGCCTGGGGCGGGAGTACAGCCCGAAGTGTATGGTCTTGTGTGCTGAGTCGAGGCGCGACAATGGCTGAGAAACTAGCGATCGCCGGCGGAACTCCGGTACTGACCCGGAGGGACTTCAAGAATTGGCCGGTGATTACGGATGACGACCGCAGGTACGTCAACGAGGTGCTGGACAGCGGCATCGTGGCGGGTGCCACGGCTCCCCAGGCCATCGCCCTGCAAACCGAATGGGCCAAGTTCGTGGGAGCCAGGTATTGCCTGACCACCGCCAGCGGAACCGCGGCATTGCACATGGCTTTGGCGGCGGTAGGCGTGGGGCCGGGCGACGAGGTCATTGTCCCGGCCTACACGTTTCTGGCCAGTGCATCGTGCATCATGCACCAGATGGCAATTCCGGTATTCGTCGACATTGAACCGAACACCTGCACAATCGACCCTGCCAAGATCGAGGCGGTGATCACCGAGCGAACCAAGGCGATCATCCCGGTTCACATTCAGGGATGTCCCGCGGATATGAATCCGATCCTCAACACGGCCAGAAAGCACGATTTGCGGGTCATTGAGGATGCGTGCCAGGCACACGGGGCCTTGTACAAGGGCCGAAGGTGCGGCACGATGGGTATCGCCGGGGCTTTCAGCCTGAACAACCTGAAGAATCTGTGCGGAGGCGAGGGCGGCCTTTTCGTCACCGATGATGAGGACATTCTCAAGAGAGGTGATCTGGTCCGGTATTTCGGTGACGAGTGCGACGAGGCGACGCTGCGGCAGAAGTACAACTCATCGATCCTGGGCTACATGTATCGGAACCAGGAGTTGCCTGCTGCGCTGGCCCGCGGGCAACTCAGACACCTCGAGGAACACAATGAAACGCGTATCCGCAATGCCGAGTACCTCAACAGTGAATTGGGCAGGATTCCGGGCGTTATTCCTCCTCGTTGTCCACCCGACTGTCGGCACGTTTACTGGCTTTATGGGCTTCGCTTTGACCCGCATGCGGCAGGCATCGAGGCGTCGCCCCGCCGGTTCCGCGTGGCCGTGGAGAAGAGCCTGTTCAAGGAAGGGGTGTTGGTTGGGCAATGGCAGGCCATGCCCGTTCCCGCCCAAGACATCTTTCAGAGCATGATCGGCATCGGCAACCGTTATCCGTGGGCGATCAACGAGGCTAAGGGTATTACCTACAGATACGACCCCAATGCCTACCCTGTGGCTCAGATGTTCTGCGACAGTTACACCATCGTGCACTCCATTCATCCTCCCAACGGCAGGGAGCTCAACAGGAAAGTCGTTCTGGCATTCCAGAAGGTTTTTGAAAACCTTGGTGAGGTGATGGACCATGCGGATGACGATATCCGGCCGAGCTTCGACGGCCGGCTGTATGGCGTCGGCTGAGAGCTTCAGTTCTTTGGGGCGATCATCCTTCACGGAGCCGACGATCGAGTGGCTCATATATGCCGGCCTGTCCTCACGGTCACTGCGAACCACACCTCTCGCCGCTCGAAATCGTACAGGCCCAGCGTGTAACGCTCGAACTCCCGCCGTGCGGCCTCCTGCCAGGCTGGCGACTCCGCTCGTCCGCTGACCAGGCGTGACACGCCGTGAATGATCTGATTGGCGATGCTAATCGGGTCACAAGTCCGGCCCATGGCAAGCTTCCTTTCCGGCCTCGGATTCACCCTGCCGCTCGAGGCTCCGGAGGTACAACCGAGATTCTGCCAGTGTACTTTCTGAGATTTCGCCTTTCCACTCGAGTCTTCCTGCGGAGAGCCGCCCGGCGGTCCTGTTCCGGAAGGCGGAAGAGTGAATCCGTGATTCACCGTGAGCGCGGTTCCCGGTTCTCGGTCGGCCTATTTGAAGGCCGCAACGGGCGGCCAGGACTGAAGGTGACGAACACAGGGAGACGACGTATGTGCGGGATTATTGGAATTCTCATAGGGCTGGTAGTAAAGATCGGTGTGCCGCTCCAGAGCCTCGGCTTCTGAGAACGGGCGGCTCATCCGACAACCTGCCACGCGAAACATGACCCCGGTTCACCAGCGGCGAGCCGGGGTCATCGCTTGCCAGGAGGCAGGATGCCGCCATAGGCCCAAGGGCCCGGCTGCTGGCAGGCTCGCTGTAATGGCGACCTCCCACGGTTTGACCGCGTTCCCCTTCATTTTGGCGGTCCCGGCGGTATTGACATAGGTCCGGGCAGTCTTCACAATAGGAAGGGCATCGAGAAACCGCATCGCTAACCGGTCCCCCAAGTCGTGCCTCAGTCACCAAGGAGGCGTGGGCCATGCAGGACTTCCCGTACAGCGATGCCGACGACCAGTTGTTGGACCAGGCCGCCGCAGGGGATCACACTGCGCTGGAGTCACTCCTGCTGAGCTGCTATCCGCGTCTGGCTGCTTGCATCACCCACAAGCTTCCGGCGGCGATGAAGAGCCAGATCAGCCCTGAAGACATCCTGCAGGAGACCTTCGCTGAAGTGTTCCGCCACATGGGCCGGTTCCATCCCCAGGGGGTTGACGCGTTTTTCCATTGGGTGGCGGGTATTGCTGATCATCGCCTGGTGGATGCGATCAAGGCCCAATGTGCGGCCAAACGAGGTGGTGGCCGGGAACCTGTCGATCTGGCGGTCGATCCGGAGGTCAGCTCGATGGCGGACCTCTTAGGGGTATTGGCGGCCCACAGCCGCACGCCCAGCCGCTCGGCCGCCCGGCACGAGGCGGTGGCGGCGGTCCAGGCCGCGCTCGACACCCTGGGCGACGATCAGCGTCAGGCGCTGCGATTGCGTTACATCGAAGGCCTGCCGGTGGCCCAGATCGCTGAGCGGATGGGGCGGACGGAAGGCTCGGTCCACATGCTCTGCAACCGCGGGCTCAAGGAACTGCGGGCCATTCTCGGCCGATCGAGCGAGTACCTGTCACGCAAAGCGTGAGCGTCCGCCCCTGCCGTCGGTATCAAGTCAGGAGGCGGTCCCATGCCGGACCCCGAAGACGTCTCGGTGACGCAGTCGTCTGGGGAATCGTTGCCTTCAACGCGGGCCGCCGGTGTCTTGATGCCGCAAACGCCACCCCACGATGCGGAAGGTCCGGATGGCCGTTCGGAGACCGTCCGGCGGGTCCTTCGGGACTGCATTCGGCGCCGAGCTGCCGGTGAGGACCTGCCGGACGAGCGGATCATCGACCGGCACCCCGACTTGATGCCCGAATTGGGCCGCGAACTGCGAGCCTTGGACCTCATCGAGCAGGCCCGTCGCGACGTTGCCGCTGAGACGAGGGAGTTGCAGCCGCAATCGGCGGGTGCTGGTCTTGAGGCGTTTTCCGGCCCCGCCGCTGCGACCTTCCCGGGCTACCAGATTCTCCGCGAGCTGCACCGCGGGGGGCAGGGAGTCGTTTACCAAGCCCTTCAAGAATCCACCCAGCGGATTGTGGCCATCAAAGTGATGCTGGAGGGTCCTTTCGCCAGCCAGATGTCCAGGCTCCGCTTTGAGCGGGAGATCAAGCTCGTCGCCGGCTTCAAGCATCCCAACATCGTCGTGGTCCATGACAGCGGAATCACCCGTGGGGGGTACTACTTTGCGATGGACTATATCGATGGATGCTGTCTGGACACCTACGTTCGCCTCCGAAGCCTGCGGACCCGCGATATCGTGGAGCTGTTCGGCCGGACCTGTGATGCCGTGGCGTATGCGCACCGCCGGGGCGTGATTCACCGAGACCTGAAGCCGTCCAACGTTCTCGTCGGCGAAGGCGGAACACCCTACGTCGTTGACTTCGGACTGGCCAAGATACCGGAGGAGGATGCACTGCTTCCGGAACAACCTCTGACCAGGCCGGGCAATCTGCTCGGAACGCTGCCCTACATGTCACCGGAACAGACCTACGGCAAATCGGAGGGCATTGATGCCCGAACCGACGTCTACTCCCTGGGAGTCATTCTCTATCAGCTGCTCACCGGTTCGCTCCCGTACCCGACCGACGGCGACATCACCCATGCTGTCCGGAGCATTCGCGAGGCGGACCCGCCACGGCCTTCTGCGGTCACCGCCTCGGCCCGTGCCCGGGGGGTCAATTCCGAGATCGACGCGATCGTGCTGAAAGCTCTGGAGAAGGAGCCGGACCGGCGCTATCAGTCGGTCAGCGAATTCCGGCAGGACCTACTGGCTTGGCTCGACGCCCGGCCCATCAGCGCCCGGTCCGCCAGCTCGCTGTATCTCCTGCGTAAGATCGTGGTGCGTCACAGCTTCGAGTCGCTGCTAGTGGGTACGGTCATCGCCGCGCTGATCGGATTTGGGAGCATTGCGTTGCACGCTCTGTTTCAGGCTCGCGAGGCGGTGAGCAGGCAGGTGGACACCCAGAGCGCGCTGATGCAGGCGAACGCAACGTGGCAGGCCGCCGGCACCGCGGCGTACGCGACGAACGCACGGAATTCGTTTGGGTGGTTCCTGGCCGAGTGGTACGCCGGACGCTCGCACCGCGCCCGGGAGATTCAGGTGACCACAGCTCAAGCTGCTCCGGATTACGGTGCGGTGATGGATTTCCTGCTGGACGAGGCTGTGACTCCCGAAGAGCTCCGCTCTCGTCTGGGAGCGGGATCCGAGGCCTTGCTGGAGTTTGCCTGCGGTGAGCGGGCCCTCAAGCAGGGCCGCGAGCGGGAGGCGTACGAGTACTTCGAGAGGTGTGTTTCACTGGGGGGTGGAGTCTGGCTAACGGCGTCGGCCAAAGCCCGCGTGGAGCAGCTTCGCGCGTCAGGCACCGCCGAGCTCGGCCAGCTCGGCGAAGAAGAACGAGAATCGCCATGAGACCCGTCGCCTCCACCGTCCGGCTCACCTGCCACCGGCGACGACGCGACACGCGCCTTGCCTTCACTCTGCTGGAAGTGCTTGTGGTGGTGGCAGTGGTGTCGCTGCTGGTGGCGGTGTTACTACCCGCTCTGAACAGCGCTCGTGAGTCCGCGCGCCGAGCTGCCTGCCTGGCCAATCTCACGCAGCTCCGGACGGCCTGGGACCTGTACCTGCGCGATTCGAAGGATCGCTTCCCCCGTTACCAGAACGCGGCGTACAACTATGGCGGACGTCAAGGCATGCCTCCTTCTTTCGGCTCAAAGGCGGGACTCCCCAAGCCTCTGAACCGCTATCTGGTGCTCAAGCCGGTGGTCAGAGTCGGTGCGGAGGAGTTCCATTGCGCCTCAGACTCCGGTTCGTCTACGCGCCTGCCCACCCATTTCTGCTACTACGGCACAAGCTACCGCACCAACGAGTTCCTCGTCGGCGTGCCGGTGGAAAACCTGGTGCCCATGACCGACGACCCGGTCACCGCCGATTCTGCTTTCCTCGCACTGCTCAAGAGCGATATCCAGGCGTTTCAGGCCTCGAAGACATGCCAGCCAGCCCGGGTGGCGTTTCTGGGAGACGACACCTGGTGGCGCACGTGGTTGCCGGCACCCATGAACACACTCCCAGAGTGGCACCGCGGTCCGCGCTCGCACAACCTGGCTTTCATGGACGGACATGTTGCGCCTCTCGACGTTCGCAAAGGCCGATACAGCACTGGCGATTACACGGTCTTGCCGACGCGAAGGCTTCAGGAGGCTGCGCAGGTCATTCAGGACAAATGACCCGCCCTGCGGAGGAGGAGCGATGCGATCCTGGACACAAGTGGCTGGGCCCGCCGGCCTGCTCGCTCTGGCTGTTGTTCTGGGGAGCGCCAGCGCCTCGCAGGCGGTCGTGCGCCGGGTCAAGGCTGACGCCACCGGAGCCGGCAATGGCGCTACCTGGCACGATGCATTCACTGAGCTTCAGAGCGCTCTGGCCGCCGCTCAGCCGGGCGATGAGATCTGGGTGGCCGCCGGGGTTTACCGCCCCGACGTTCACCCGGCGACCGGCGGCCACACCGGCGACCGCAGCCTCAGCTTTCGCCTCAAGGTTGGCGTGGGTGTCTACGGCGGCTTCGATGGCACGGAGAGCGTTCGGAGCACCCGGAACCCTCTCAAGAACCGCACCTTCCTGAGCGGAGATCTGAACGGTGACGACCATGCCGGTGGCGACCCGCGCGAGAACAGCCTGCACGTGGTGGTCGCTGACGGGGTGGATGCCACGGCCGTGCTCGACGGTGTCATCATCACCGCAGGCAACGCCGACCTACCGTCCTCCGGCAATGACCCACATACCGACCGGGGCGGCGGCATGCTGCTTCCGTCGGCCGGGAGTAAGCCCACACTGCTGGGATGCGTGTTTCTGCGCAACCGCGCGGGCTGCCAGGGCGGAGGCCTGTTCATCCGCGGAAGCAGTCCCGAGCTCAAGGGCTGCGTCTTTCGAGGGAACGTCGCCATTGACGAACTCGCCCACGGTGGCGGGCTCTGCAACTTCGCAGGCAGCAATCCTCGCATTACCGGTTGCTGGTTTGTGGACAACGAGGCCGGGGCGAGCGGCGGCGGAATGTCCAATCTCGATTCCAGTCCCACCCTGGTGAACTGCACCTTCACCGGAAACAGCGCCGGCGGCACACCCGGTGGCGGGGCCATTTTCATCAACCAGATCCCTCAGGATGCTAAAACATCCCTGTGGAATTGCATTTGTTGGGGCAACATGGCCTCTGACGGTCCGGAGATCGTACTGATCGGCGGACTGCTCGATGTGCGTACCAGCCTCATCGCGCGCGGCAGACAAGGCATTATCCCCGCCGCCATGACGCCAGCATTCGACCCGGTCATCGGGGCAGATGGCATCTTGAACGACGATCCGCGGCTCACGCCGGACGGCCACCTCCGGGCCGACTCGCCGTGCATCGATGCAGGCGACCCGCCCCCGACTGACATTGGCGCCGACCAGTTCCTGGACACCGATGGGGATGGGCTTCCCGACTGGTGGGAGAGGCTCTATTTCACTTTGGACACTGGTCCACGTGTCGATCCGGACGGCGACGGTCTCTTGAACCTGGAAGAATACGAGGGCTGCTCGAGCGATCCGGCTGCTGTCCCCATCCACGTGTGCAAGGGCTGCCCCTCCGTCGCCCCGGACGGCTCGGCCGCCCGGCCGTTCAAGACCATTCAGGCCGGTATCGGTGCCGCCCAGGAGGGCAACACCGTCCTTGTTCGACCCGTTCCCACTGCCATTTACTCCGACGCCGGCGACGTGAATCTCGACTTCGGCGGCCGATCGCTGATCGTACGCAACGGCGGCCCCGGAGCCATCACCATCGACTGTGGCGGGAACCACCGGGTGATCAGCACGGACTCGATCCGGGCCGACTTCGTGGTTCTGGAGGGTTTCAATATCATCAACGGGGGCGGCAATCCCGGAGGGGCCCTCTACCTCCAGCACGCCCGGTTGCGGCTCAAAGGGTGTGAGTTCAGAGACTGCGGCAGTTCCACCGTCGGGGCTGAACGAACCGCCCTCTACGGTCTCGAGGCCTCTCTCGTTGTCGCAGGCCAGGTGGAGATCGGGGCGGGCAACGGCCAACCGGCCGCATGCCTCTCCGGCACGAACGTGATTCTGGCCGATTCAACCTCGCTGATCGATCTGCCGGGGCCGCAGCCCACGATCATGGAGGTCGGTTTCTGCAGTTTCGACGGCCCCGGTCTTCTGCGCCTCCGGGCGGGCACGACCCTGGCCATGAGCGCCGGTAGCCTGCCGACGGAGGTTCGAGCCACGATCAGAGGCGCCGGCAGCGTGTTCGTGCCTCCCGAGACGCAACTTGTTCTTGCCGGCGACACGGTGCTCAATCTCGGCGACACCGAGGACCCGGCTGGTCCGTGCGCGTCCCCCGGTCCGACGGGTACCGCCGGGACACTCACGGCGACCGGCACGCTCATCCTTTGCGACAATGCTCGGCTTCATCACTGCCAGTTGGACGTCAAGAGCCTCCGGGTCCTGGAGACCAGCACAGTCTCTCATTGCACGATCCGCCTGATCGAGTCTTCGAGAGGCTTTGGAGGAGAGCTGCTGATAGATCCGCTGGCCACGGTGAGCTGTAACGTGATCACCTCCGAGGGCGACCGATACCTGAACCTGGATCCCGATCCTGCCCGGCCGCGCATGAACGTCTCGGATAACCGGTATGACGTCACCATCCAGCCCAGCCCGCGCGGCAGCACTGGCACACTGCTCGAATTGAGGATGGCCGACGATTGTACCGGCGATTGCCCGGCCGGCGCGATCAGACGGGCGGCGCTGCCGGGCGACGCTTACTCCGGCAGCTGGGCACTCGAGAAGCTGGAGATCCTGCGGGGCGGCAAGGTCAATCTGACCAATCAGCAGGGGCTCGTCTTCGAGGATAACGGCATCCCCGAGACGCTGTTTGTCCGCACGCTGAAGATGCACCCACGCTCCGTGCTCAACCTCGGGCTGCAGCGACTCTACTACGACAAGCTCGTGGACGGCGACGACCAGCCCATCGGGCAAGAGAAGCTCGCATCCATGGGAAGCCAGATCATGAGCGTGCCCCTGCTGGGCTTCTCGCTCATCCTCATCGCGATGAACGACGACACCGAGTTTGAGATCCGCGTCCAGACCCAGCCTACCAACCCGGCGGACACTCAGCAGTGCGAGTGCGAAGGCGTCTGTACCGATGGCACGCCGCAGGACCGTTCGTCCTGCCGGGAAGGCCGCATCATGCGTCTGGCCGAGACGGCCGTGCAAGAGGAGATCCCCGGGCTGACCACCGGCGGGGTCATGGAGATGTGGACGCAGGCGCCCCAGAGGAAGTCGGCCAGCTCGGTCGTAGCCCACGGCTCCTTCGCCCGCACTGCCGAGGAGTACATCCAAATCACTTTCGAGTATCTCTTCCGCGAAGGCCCAGACGCGGAACTCATCGTGTCACTGACCGACAGTCCGGAGCCGAACACCGCCGATGCCGTCCAGGTGACCACACTGCGGCCGCCGGCCACCGGCCGACCTGGCGCGATCGGTAGCAGCACCTTCGGCGTCTTCTCCATCCTCCATCCCCGCGGTTCCCTCGATTTCACCCGCGGCACTTACGTCCAGCTCGAACTGCGTGGTGAGGCCTCCCGCATTTGGATTGACAACTGGGATCCGACCGTCTGGTGCACCGTCTGCGGTTCGCTCGATGAGAACCCGGACGTGACTATCGAGGATTTTCTCCTGCTGGTAGCCGAGTCCGGCAAAGCCGTCCTGGACTACCAAAACAGGAGTTGCCTTGACATGAACGAAGATGGCTTCTCCGATTTGTACGACCTGTTGCTCTGGAACCTCGAGCAGTGCCTCTGTCTCTCGACACCCGCCGCGACGGGAACCAGGTCTCGTCCGTCCGCGAGCGCCCGGGCATCGTCCGGGAGCACCCGGCTGCTCGTCGCCGGGCTTGGCCGAAGCCGCGATCCGGAACAGTATTGGTTCCCGGAACGGCTCCATCTGCTTGACCCGGCGACGCTCTGCGGCGACGCGATCTTGCCGGCAGGCGGCGAGGGCAGTGGCTCCAACGGCCGGTTGATGACTGATCGACTCGGTCAGGTGTACCAGATCAATGGCTTCGGAGGAGCCATGCCACTGAACATGGGGCTCAGCCGACTGACGCTTGCCGGAGTCGGCGGTACAGCCGAACAGGTGCTCACCCCGGCATGTCAGCAGTTGGCCGATGGAAGCTCGGTGAGGGTCGGAGCCACTGCCGTCGGCGAGGTGCCACCCTTCGACGTGGCATTCCATCCTTCCGATCCCTCTGTGGTTTACGTTGTTCCCGTGCTCGTCGAGCCACTCACCGGCACGCCCTATCGTGCAGCCGCCAGGCTCAAGCTGGCGGACGGCGGCTTCGACGTGCAGCGCATCTACTACACAGCTCCCGACTCCGAGACGGAACCCGGCAAGAAGATGCCGCGAGAAATCGAGGTGGACCGGCACGGAATGTACGTGTTTGTCACCAGCGCCGCAGTCACCACCTCGGTCGACCTGGGAACGTACGACGAGTATCTGTTCATCTATCGGGAGCCGGATGATCCCGATGATACCGGCCAGCCCGCCGTACTGGTGAACGAGGTACGACTGGATACAGCATCCCAGACGGTAGGCGGTGCAACTCTGTCTCTGGGAAGTCCGGTCATCCACAGCCCCACCGCGCTGGCGCTTTCCGCAATCGACGACCACTTGTACCTGTCGTCCTCCGTGACCGAGACGACGACCACGAGGGGCTGCCCGACGGCCTACCGGTTCGGCGTGGAGTATACACCCGGCTCACCCGATGTGAAGCTGTCGTACCTCGGCCAACTCCAGGTATCATTCGCCGGCCGCGAGGTGCCGTGGTTCAGGGCGACCGGAGACCCCGCCCGGCCTGACACCATTGATCTGGCCTGGGAGTTCCCCGAAGAGCCGGGCTTCGCGGGTGTCCGCATCCACCGCGTGACCACCGACTCCTGGCCGACCATGCCCGGCAGCGAGATCTGCGGCGCGAACGCCGGGACGCAGTGTATCTACCAGGGCAGTCAAGATGTGTCCCTTTCAGACAAGCCCATCGGGGGCGAAGATTTCTTCTATCGTATCTATGCGCTCTACGACGACGGCACGATCACCGGTGGCATCTACGCCGCGGCCCGACTGGGCGACAGCCAGCCTCTGGAGAGCAGCGGCCCCGTGGCGGCGATCACGTCGATCGCCGAGGACCCAACCGATGGCAAGCTGTGGATCGCCGGCTACTCCTCCGCAGCTTTTGCGGCCAATCATTCGGCCGCCGATCCGGTCTTCGGCGCCACCGCGCCACTGTTCACCTACGCAGGCATCGCCGCCGCATCGCCGGAAGACTTCACAGCTTCCGGATCCGTCTCAGCCCGGACGGTTTCATGCAATGCCTACAACCTCGCTCTGCCCATCTCAGCCGTTGTCGTACGGTCGCTGGCAACCGACTTCGATGCGGACTGGGATGTGGATGGGGACGACCTCAGCCATCTGCAGTCATGCGCTTCCGGCCCAGCGGTGCCCTTCAGCGCCGGCGACTGTGCCCACGCCGATCTCGATGGCGACGGCGACGTAGACCAGTCCGACTTCGGCATCTTCCAGCGGTGCTACCGCGGAGCCAATCAGCCAGCCGATCCGCAATGCTGCGGTTCGGCAGGACCGACGCAGCCGATCACAGGAGGGTCGTAATCATCGGGTCGAACCACTCCTGCCGACCGGATTCGAGTTGCACGATAAGGCCGCCGACCGGGTCCACTTCCACCGTCCAGCCGGTGTAGTCGCGTCCCTCACGGCGGAGACGGATTTTCTGGCCCACGGCTTCGGCGTAGTTGAGCCACGCGGCGTGCACTCGCCCGGTCTGCCCCCATCCGGCGGGATCCAGCCACTCGTCAAGGGATTGCAGCAGGCAGCGGATCACCTCGACGCGGTCGATCGGATGTGAGCCGGCCAACTCCAGCGAGGTCGCGACTCCGCGCAAGTCAGGTGGGAAATGCCCGGCCTGCTGCAGGCAGTTGATTCCGATGCCAACCACCCACGCTCGTCGCTCCTCGGTCAGAATCCTGGATTCGATCAGAATGCCCCCCAGCTTACGACCGCTGTAACGCAGGTCGTTGGGCCACTTGATAGCCGGCGTGATCTCGGTTGCCCGACGGATCGCCTCGCAGGCGGCCACGGCGGACACTTGAGTCAGCCAGGCCGAGATACCGGCCGGAGAACCGGCCTCGACCTTGCCGATCTCGGCCGCGGGAGGAACCAGAACCAGGCTGGCCAGCACACTTGCCCCGCGCGGCGACAACCAGGTACGCCCCATCCGCCCCCGGCCCTCGAGCTGAATATTGGCCAGGACGACCAGGCCGTCGGCATCCGCCCCTTCACAAGCCTTCAGGGCAAGGTTATTGGTGCTATCCGCCTCATCGAGAATCAAAATCTGGCGGCCAACTCTCCTAGGAACCCAGCCTTGATGGAGTTGGCCCACGGTGATCCACGTTGCCGGTTCAGAGGGCATGGTCAGTCGTCCCTCAAGGCGGAAATGCGCAGATCGTCGATGACCATTGCGGCCGGACCGTGGACCTTGACGAAGAACGAGTAGTTGTCCCGGTCAAGTCGCGGGGTCTTGATCACCCGCGTGTCGATCGTATTCTCGGGCGCGCCCCATCGGCGACGCTCGCCCAGGATCGACTGCCCCTCCGGACTCAACATCCCGATCTCGAAGGGATCGTTGTCCTGGCCACCACGGTCGACAACGCGGTAGAGAACCGAAATCTGGTAGGCCCGATACGCCAGCATGGTCGCATGAGCAGGGTCGGTCACGAACGTGACATGCTCGCCGGGCCCCAGCGTCCGGGTATCAATCAGAACCGATCTGCCCCCGGTGAGCGCCAGCCGCAAGTCCTGTGTGGGTGTGGCTCCATCCTTGAGTGCGTAGCGGCGATCCGGATTCAGGTTGAAGCCGAATGCCAGCACCAGATCCAGCCGCTGGGCGGGCACCGCGTCCACACGATCCCAAAGCGGCAAGGTGGCGGAACCCTTTCTCACGCGGATCGCTTCGGAGAGCAACCGCAGTTCGTGTTCGAACCGCCACTTCTGCTGGCTCCAATGGGCACGGACTGGCACGTAACTCGCCTGATACTGCCGGATCGACCAGGGCGGCCCGGAGATCATCTGGGCCTGCCACCACGGAAGAGGCTCCGGAAACACATGATTGGCAACGGTCACCAGCCGGGCCCAGTCCTCCAGCGACTGCTGCAGCCGGCGCGTGCACTCGACTTCGTTCCCCTCACCCTTCCGAAACCGTTCCCACGCCACCGCTGCCTGAATCTTGTGCAGCATGTGTTCGGCCAGATTCGCGGCGAGCTCGATCCGGTCCAGTAGTGCGCTGAGTTGCTGACTCTGAACCGGATCCGTCGGATTCAGGTGCCTGAGGGCAGGCAGTCTGGACCTGCAGGCGTCCGCGTGCTGGCGCAGTTCGGCGGCGATGATCTCGGGCGTCGTCGCCCCGGGAGCCGGCCGGCCGTGGACATAGTCGCGAATGCCGACCACCCGCGTCCGGGGGCCTTGTGGAATCTCGGCCGGTGCTGTCTGGGTGGCGGGCGAGGTCGTCGTGCTCGCGGGCGACCACCGCTGTTCCTCAAACGCCGAACGCGTCGGCAACTCCACGTAATCGACCAGGAGCAGACCCATCTGCGGCATGTAGCGGCCGGAAGGCTCGTATACCAGATCGGCGAACCGGGGGACGACGGCCGCCGCCCGCCGGATGCTCTCGAAAAGGTGCCCCGCGTAATCGCCGACGCCGTAGACAGCCCGGAGCCGCTGTTCTTCGCTCGCGCGATCGGCCGAACAGAGCCGCCGCAGATCCCCGGGCCAATCGGAGATCCTCGGTGACCCGGCGGGCAAAGTCGGAGGGTACCAGAGACCCGTCTCGAGAAGGGTGGCGCACCGCGGCGAGACGGCTTCAATCTCACCCGGAGACGGCCCCGACTCTTCGGTCGCCGCCCAGCCCGAGGCCGCCAGAATCCACACCAATGCGGAGGCTACTGGGAGCATGACTGTTTACTGGGGTCGGGGCACCTGGTCCAGGGCGTTCTCGATGGCCTCGATCCGCCAGCCCGTCTCAGGCCCGTCCAGCTCCAGGGTCACCACGTCACCCACCTTGAGCCCCCTGAGCCGCATGCACATGGGAGCACGATAGTTGTAGATTCCTTTCTCGGTATCCGACTCCCATGGACCCAGGATCTGGATGGTGCGGCGGCCGCTGCCGTCAACCGCCGCGAGCGCCACCCGAGTGCCGACACTGATCTCATCGGTACGGATGTCGTTGGCGGTCAACAGCCGAGCCTGGCTCAATTCGTTCTGCATGGCCAGCAGCCGAGCCTGGAGCAGGTCGCGTTCCTCGAGGGCGAACTTGTACTCGGAGTTCTCGCTCAGATCGCCATGGGCCGCCGCCTCGCCGATCGCCTTCGCGTTCTCGGGAATCTTGACGTGGACCAGGTGGCTGATCTCCCCCTCCCGCTTCTGCATTCCGGCCTGGGTGCAGAAGATGAGGCCGTCATCCAGCCAGGGGTCAATCCGCGTCTTGACGAACAGCAGCGGATGGGTCTCGTGAACGATCTTCATCAGGGTCGAGCGGACAACCTGTCCCAGCCCCTCCATCCGGTCGACAGTCCGGTAGATGGTCGAGGCCATACCGGCTTCCATGCCGCTGATAATCTCGCGATAGTGTCTGTAATCCTGGGCACTCAGGGCTGCTCGAATGATCTCCCGGGTGTGCCGCAGGGTCCTCGCGGGAATCCGATCGCTGCGCGTGGCCTCGGCCAGATGATCCAGGAGCCTGGGCAGCAACTCGCGCCGGGGCACCGGCTCGAGAGCCTGGACGCTTGGTCCTCGCCACAACCAGCAGATCGCATCCAGATGCCGCCCGAAATCCGCCAGCAGGCCGCCAACGATACGAACCACGTCCGCGGTCCGTCCTGCTTTGTCGAGCGCCGTGGCGATGGCGTCACATCCATCAACAGGAGCCACCGGCAGAAGAGACATGTAAAGGTCGATCCACTTTTCGGGCAGCGCCTCGCGAACCAGTTCAACTGCCGGAACGAAGAAGCGGTCATCGTCGATGCTGCTGACCAGCGCGGCTGGGTCGGCACTGGCCGCCACAATCGCTCGCCCCGGCCGTTCCGCGTCCTCGGGAAGCTGCGCTCCTTGCGCCAGCCGATCGATCAGCAGGGCCTCGGTGAGGGCCTCCGCCGGCGCACCCTTCCGGGAAACGTCGACACGCTGCATCAGCTCACGGTGCAGTCGACGCACGAAGGCGGCCTTGGGCACGAGCCGCCGGGCCTTGGCTTCCCTCAGGTATGTCTCAATCACCGCCAGTCGCTGAGCGGGCGAAGCAGCCTTAAGCCAGGTCGGCTCGACCTCCTCCTCCAGCGTCTGCCCCTGGGCATGGTAGGTCAATACGACCGGATTGCGCCCCTCAACAATGACGTTCGGGCATCGCCGCAGGCCGGTTTTCGCTTTCGACCACCAGGCACTCCACTTGCTCTGGGGAACGAAACGTGGAACAAGCATCTGTTCCAGGTGATCCGAATCGACCTTGCCACCGTGACGACTCTGGAGGATGCCGATGATCAACGACACCGGGTCCGATTCGATCATCGCGGCCAGTTCTTCCGGGCGAGCCTGCAACAGAACGCGAAAATCGTTCGCGCTCGCCGTGTCCCAGGCCAGCGCCAGGGCATCTGCGTCAAGCGTCTGCCTGCCGGATTTGCCCTTGATGGTGAAGTCCCACGTCGTCTCGCTGATCGCCTCCACCCGGGCCACTTCCTCATCCGAGCGACTCACCAGATAATCGCCAACCGTGAGCCCGAGGCCGATCTCCAGCGTCCGCAGAGCACGCCGAGGGGATTTGCCGCCCGCCAGCCCCGACGCCGCCAGTAAAGCCTCAAAGCCCGACCGGTCGGCAAAGGCCTCCTTGTACAGCCCCACGACCTCCTGACGCATCTCCTCACTGTCACCACAGCAAAGCAGCAACTCTCGCCCCAGGGCCAGCGATTCAGCAACGCTGCATTCTTCCTTCCGGACGGTCAGCCAGCTCCAGCCCAGGGTGGCCGCTCGATCAGCTCGGCCCGACTGAGCCAGGGTCGCGAGGGCCTCAAGCATGTCCGCCTGGTCGCCATTCGGATGGTCGATTGCCATGAGCCAGCGATCGTCAAGTGTTCGCAGATCCCCCCGCTGGGCCAGTTCGGTCAGTGTCGATCCTTGGTTAGCCATGGGGATATCATGACGGCTGTGCGGATCGCTGTCCATAGCCATGCCGTCCCTCATCGAAAGCCGACCACGTAGGCGACCCAGGCATCCTCCACTTCCGCCTGTCGCCGGCATCGGAATATGCCGTTCCCGGTGCCTTCCGATGTCGCCCCCTCCCAGTACACCCGCGCCTGGCGAAAACCGACCTCCAGGAGCGCTTCCTGAAGCTCGGCCAGCGTCCACAGCCGCCAGTCGTAGGTGAACGCCCTCATCATTCGGCTGCCGTCAGGAAACGCGAAGTGTATGCAATTCAACGCCTCACTGGTGATCGGATTGTACTGGACCTGTTCCCAAACGTACGTGAAGCCCTGATAGCGAATCTTCTCCTCGTTCGGCCGGTGAGACTCCGGACCTCCGTAAAGATCCAGCACCAGGAGCCCGTCGGCTTTGAGTGCGCCACGACACTTGCGGAAGTACTCCAGCAGGAGAGGTCGCCGTTTGAAAACACAGAAGGAGAAATTCAGCGCGACGATGACATCCACGGGCGGTGCCTGCACGGTAAGTACATTGGCTCGACGAAGACGAACGCGGGCACGTTGCGCGCGGGTCAACCGCGAAAGAAGATGGCTCCGGCTCCAGCGCAGAGGTTCGGGGTCCAGGTCCACACCAATCGCTCGATTGGCCGGTCCGGCCCTGACCCAATGAGCACAGATCAGACCCGTCCCACAGAAGTCCTCCCGAAGCCACAGCGGGAGGCGACCGTTCGCCTTCCGGTACACCCGCCTGACAAACTTGATCTCGCTGGCCGCGCACTGAACCGCCTCGCTGTAGAGCAGATGCCTGTCGGCCGTCCGGGCGGTCAACCGCCCCCGCGATCTCCCATCTCTCAATGCCACATTCGTCGCCACGGTGCAACCTCCTACGGCCAAGCCACGGCCGCTGCCGGACCATCCGAACATAACCGCTGACACCTGCTTTTCAACGGGATGGGCGGCAATTGACGGAATTTCCTGGCGCGATACACTGCTACTGAACCCGGCAACCCGGACAAGCAGGATAGGGCGTCGGTTGTCGCGAGAGACGCCTCGATGGGCCGGATCAGGAATCACCGGAATGGATGTACCCCAGCTGTTGGAGTTCTATCGCGCCCGCGGCTACGACTGCTTCGAGACGCCCGCGGGCCACTGGATGCTGATGGACGACTCCCGGGCGGTGAACCTCCCGCCCCTCGATGACATCTACCCGACACGAGAGGACATCCGACAGGTCTTCAAGAGAGGCGCTTGGGCCGTCCGCTTCTGCACGACAGGCCCTTGGGAACCGCTCTCGCAGGAGTTCGTGCTCAAGGCCGTTCCGTACGATCTCTCGGTCTGCAAGCAGAAGGCTCGTAACCAGGTCC
Source organism: Phycisphaerae bacterium (assembly GCA_018003015.1). Taxonomy (NCBI): domain Bacteria; kingdom Pseudomonadati; phylum Planctomycetota; class Phycisphaerae; species Phycisphaerae bacterium. The sequence continues at coordinate 130,317 of JAGNEZ010000008.1, forward strand.
GCGCCAGCATGTCCCGCTGTGCGTTCCGATCTCCCCGCGAGGCCGAACTGATCGAACAGGGTCTCGAGATCAACCTCCAAACCGCCGCGAGGCACCGCACCAAGAACGACTTCCTGGTCGAACCAGAGAAATGGCGCCGCTACATGGCGGCCATCCTGGCCATGGCGGACGTCCACCCCTACGCCGCCTACGTCAATGATGCCCTGGTCGCCTACCTGCTCCTGGTGGTGGTCGGCGAACGATTCGTGATCATACACCCCTTCATGAATGCCGCCGCATCCAAGCAGTACCCCATGAACGGGCTCCTCTTCCACGCCATCAATGACGCCCGCCAGAAACGGGGACCGTTGCCCGTCTCCTACGGCTTCGGTTCGATGTGGAATATCGAATCCCTCGACCGTTTCAAGATGGCCATGGGTTTCGAACCAATTCCGCGCCCGCGAATCACCCTCTTCGCCCGTTCGGTCAGTCCCATGATCAACAGCGCCGTGGGCGGAGTGCTGAAACGACTACCCCTGCTTCGGAGAACACTAGGGGGGCACTACGCCCGCATGCTCGAGGAGAAACGGCTGGGGAGCAGATGGTGGGACACCGCGCCGGAGTCTCACTGACCGGGCCAGATACCCTTCATGCCTGCCGATTCGCACGCCGCCGGGCTATGGCGCGCAGCAGCGGCCGACAATACACCTCACCCCACGAAACGAACCTCGCCGTGAGCGGCCGGTATACTCGGGTCACAGGCTCCGACCAGCGATGCTCCATCGGCCGGAAGCCGGCCTTGAACAGCGTGGTCCCCTCGGTGCCCCAGTTGTTGAAATCGTAGGCCAGGCAGCCACGCTCTCTGCCCAGCCGCATCGCCTCCAGATGCATGAACTCGCCCGGATAGCACGACTCGAACTCCCGCCGCATCCCTCCTTGGGCGTAGACCGCCACACGACCGGCGAAAAGGACGAGGATCGAACCGGCGATGCGATCACCCCTCCACGCCTGGATGAGATGCGCCCGATCCTTCACGATGAGGCGATTCAGAACAATCTGGAAGCTCGACAGGGGACGAACCTCATAACCGTGGTAGGCCCCGTTCTCGAGCCAGACCTCGTAGGATCGGACCAAGTCCTCGGCCGTCGTACCCAAATGGAGGCCCAGCCCGGTCGTCCTGCTCTTGCGCCCGTAGTAGCGTGTGTTCCGCCGCGACTCCGCCAGCACTCGGTCCTCCGACCGAGTCAAGTCAACTGAGAGTAGTGTGGAACTGAACTCGTGAGCATGGAACAGCCGCCCGCCGACATAACCAGCCCGCCGGTACAAACCCAGCCCCTGTTCGTCGCCCAGCCGAACCGGCGGCCACGCCTGCACGTAGGCAACCTTGTCGCTGACAAACCGTCGTTCCAGACCGGCCATCACCTCGCGCCATTCGCCGTTACCCGGCTCATCGCAGACTGGTCCATGCGGGAGAATGGCAACCCGTCGGTCCACGAGCGGCAACTTGAAGTGGGTGAATGCAGCCCCGGCGACGATCTGCCCCCCCCGCTTGAGGGTCAGAACCTCACAATCCAGACCCATCGGCCGATACGACGAAAGCCAGCCATGAAGCTGGAAGTAGTGCCCACGAGGATGGTGGACGACGAAGTCATCCCACGCCGCGTAGTCCGCGTCCTCGCCGGCGAACGACAGAACGGTCGCCGCCTGGGTGATTCCGGAAGCCGGCTCCGAGCCCATCAATCCTCCATCAATCCTCGGAGAAAACGACACCCGTCGCACCGACCGTCCCCCGAAGCCTGGCCCGATGATCGCTCGATGCTCTTCCACGGATTCGTTTCGGCGCCGATCGTCTACAGATGCACGGAGCGTACCAAGCCGCCCGCAGGGCTTCCCCCGAAGCCGATGACGACCCGAAGACCATTGCGTTTTCTTCGGTTTTCTGGCGATATTCACATATACATCAACTCCCGTTGATATGCAACATCAATGTGGCACATTGGGGCGCTTTTCACGAGAAGCGCGGAAGGCGCGCATCAGGACCGGATTTCTGGCCATGCCGAGCCAGGGCTCTGGGAAGGGTGTGGCTCCTGGCTCGCTCTCGCCCCGCGGCCAAGGCATCTTCGAGCCGTTCAATATCGGCCTCGGTTGGCTTGTCCAGCTTCCACCGCTGCCGAGCAACGATCTGGGCCGCAATCTGTCCGGCGGCAACGCAGTAGTCGTGATGCTCCTGCTCGTTCATGTCGCCTGTACAACCCGATGTTCGGACAAACCGATTCGGAGACTGAGGGTACTTCGGCTCGTCTGCATGGTGGACGTTCCAGGTGAGTAGCACACCATCTCCAACGGCCACCTCGGCTACACAAGGCCACGGTTGGGTCGCTGCGAAGGTGTGCCCGCTGGGAAGCGGACGGCGCGGATGTGAGAATACGGTCGAGGCCGCTCAAGCGACGGTCCCTCGTGGCGGCATCCAGGTTACTTGAACACTGAGCAAGAAACCTCTATAGAGCTCCTCTTGAACGGCAGGGTGGCCGCGGGTAGCCTGGAGAACGCGAGATCAGGAATCGAACGAGGTTGAATCGCCCTGAACATCTTGTGCGGGCCGGCATCTGCCATCACAAGGCATCACGATGCAGTCGCACCCCCCGTGCTTCGGCAGCCAGCTCGGGCGAGGCAGCATGGCGAGTCCACCCTCGTCGCGTGGCTTACAGGCCCGCCTTGCCACCCGGACGGCCGGCATTCCCGTCGAGCCAGAGGATGACCGTCGCGTCGCTCCCTTTCCTGCCGCCGTAAGCGTGGGGGTAGGCTTTGGCGATGGCTTCCGGCAATCTGTAGGAGTTGCTCCAACTTGCGGCCCCGCGGAAACCGCACGCCCCTGGCCCGAAGGATGTGTTGTCCTGGACGATAGGCATTTTTGATGCGTTCCAAACCTTGCCACTGGCATACCGCTTGCCCTTCAACAGCAGCTGGGTGTAGATGTTGGTGGGTATATTGCCGACTTCCTCGCCTGCCGCAATGGTCACCTTGAGCCACGCGTAGGTGTTCCTGTACCGCTCCCACATCTGCGGATGCGCGCCCGGGCACCGCCAAATGTCCGAGTAGGCACTCAGGTAGAGCCGTCTGTCTCTGATTTCTCCTCTCTCCGCCGGCCGGACGCCGGCCAGCAGAGCATTCAGGCCGTATGTCTCGGGTAACGAGCGGGGATCATCGGGGTCCTTCATGCCGGGCGGCCGTCTGAAGTACCAGTTACCCACCGCGGTCCATTCGGGTATCCGGTCGGAGTTGCTGTCCTTATACATCAGGATCGCGTTGTAGATGTTGTGCAGGTTGGCCATGCACACGACTCGCTTGGCTTGGCCACGCGCATTGCCGAGCGACGGCAACAGAATCGAGAGCAGCAAGGCGATGATGGCAACCACCACAAGGACTTCAATCAAGGTGAATCCACGATGGTGCGTGGTCCTGCCTGTGAATCCGTGCGGGCTCGCATTCATATCGTTCGATCCAGTCGTTTTCAACGTGTCACGCCAGCTACAGGACACGGTGTCGGGCCGGAAGCGGCTTGCCTCTGCCCGAAACCGACTACGTTCCGCAAGTGGGGTCCACCGGTACCTCTGGCCCCGAGAAGCAACCCTTGAACACATCCAGGTCGCCGCCGTTCACCACGCCATCACCGTTCAGGTCGGCGTCGCCACACTGAATCTGGGCCAGCGCCCCCTGTTGTGCGGCGCCCGTGTAGCACGCCTGAAAGTGACCAAAGTCGGCCTGATCCACATCGCCGTCCCAGTCGTAGTCCACGATCGACTTGCCCAGGAAGCGGCCCAGGATCTGTCTATCCTTGACGGTCACGAGAGCGTTGCAGTTGAGATCGTACTTGAGGTAGTCGACATAAGCGACCGGGGCAGATGACTCCAGTTCGCCCTCGGCCCCATCCGACGGGGCTTCGAAGTATGCCAGGGTGGTCGTGCCGGTCGAGAAGGTGCGAATCGGCGTGGCCAAAGCCGCCTCGAACAAGGCCACATCGGCCGCATCGACCACATTGTCGCGGTTGAAATCGCCCGGCTTGAAAGCGTAGATCCCGCTGATGCCACCGAGTCCGTTATCCCTGAAGAGGATCTGCGGCACAACGAAGGTCCCCGCGGCGCCGACGTACTGGGCTTGCCGCAACTGCATACGCAGCAACGTAACGCTGGTACTCGCCGAACCTTGGCCCGCGATAAACTTGAGGTGTTGGCGTTTCGATCGAACGCCGACAAGCCGTCCCTGCGGATCGTATCGCCAGACTCCGGCCTGCTCGCTGCTGTCACAGAAGTACAGCGTTCCGTGGGCATCGGCGGTCATGGTCCAGATATGGGGAACGATGCTACCCTCCGCCGTTGGATAGGTGTTCACGCCCGGATCCGAGCCGTCCTCGAGCTGCGATCTCGACACGGATTTGCCGTTCCACTCCATCCATTTCAGGAAATCGGTTCTGCGTAGAGCGGCAAACGGCCCGGCCACGGCCGAACCGCTATCCAGCAGGTAGTCGAGTCCGCCGGTGTTGCCCGATAGCGTGCTTCCTTCAAAGAAGATCTGGTCGCCCGTGGTTGGGTTCGCGGCGTCGAAATCGCGCACGCCGGTAGATACCGCCACCGGCTCCGTCCAAACCCGGCGCTCCGTCGCCGGCGCCTCCAAGTCCAGCGTGTTCGCGTAGAGCCAAGCCACCGCTCCCGTTTCGGCATTCACTTTCCACACCCCACCGAAAGACGGAGCGGAATCGACGAAGTAGATCGACTTTCCATCCGAGGACCAAGTCGGCTGACGCCCCTGGTTAAATGAGACCTTGGCCGGGTGGGCGACGTCGATGAGATCCTGCGACGTCACCAACACGGTGAAGGCATCGTTCCAGTCGACCGTCCCGAACGCCCCCCAAATATGGCCCAGGCCGTCCTCGGCCGTGTCGTAATCAGGCTGAACGGTTGTCGGATCACCCACCGTCCTCAGATCCCAGCGGTACATCTTCTTGGACCAGGCGTATCGCACGCTCGAACCGCCGACATAAACCTCGCTGCTGTTGTCGTTCGAAATGACCAGGCTGCCGGGAGGATACTCCAGCGTTTGCGTGCCGCCACCTGGGGCCGGCACGGTGATCGTCAGCGACGTGGGATTCAGGAGCAAACCCGACGGGTTCTGCTTGCCGGTGTCGTCGGCACTGGTCACGCCGCCAGCCACATCCGACGCGCGGGCAAACCGGTTCAGATCACTGTCATACGTGCACTGGCGTCCCGTGGAAGTCGCCAAATCGTAGTGGCGGAAACCGGTGACCGTGCCAAATGTGCCGATCCAGAAGCAGTCACGGCCCGGGTCGTACACAAAAGCTCCAAGCGTGATGCCGCTGGTCGCCCCGGTTGCCCCGGCCTTGTTGACAACCACCGTCATATTGTCTGGGGCCTGAGCCCAGGCGGCGCTTGCCAGCATCCCAAGCAATGTGCCACATACCAACAACACCCGAGATGTTCTCCACCCAGTGCGCATAGCTCTGCCCTCTCCCTTCCCTCACACCCGACTCCGGCTACCCCCGACTCCGACATGGCCCGAAGTGTGAACCTCTAGAGCCCGGGCCGCAGCTTGCCACCTTTCGACTACCAGATCAGTCGCTATTCTAGGGCATCCCTGCCGTGCCGACCATCATACCGCGCCGCAAGTCGAGCGGCAATATAATCTTCGCGCTTTTCGGAACTTGGCCGCTCACCGGGTCGGTTGGCTCTCCCCAACCACGTCATCCAGACCAAGGGAATCGTAGCCGTCAATCGTAAACGGCGACCCCTGCCAAACTTTACTTTCGGAATCAAAGTAAGGCTCGACAATCGCTTGCCTGATCGACTCCGCGTCCGTCTCCTCGGGATCGTAGATCACCCGGACATAAGCTTTCCCTGGGCCGGGCCAGGCCTCAACCTTCAGATAGCCGGGGACGGCCAGCATGTCGTCGCGCCACAGAAATCGCTCGGTGAACAGGGTCGCCCGGCCTCGGCAGGTCAGTTCGGTGACCCTCAAATCGAGTGTGGCCGTTTGGGCCGGGATAACGCCGCGGGTTAGCTGGAAGGACGGCATGGGGAAGGCGTAAACAGCCGCCACCGCGCTTCCGATGCAGGCGAGCAGGACGGCGAGCAGGACGGCTTGCGGCCACGCTCGGCGGGGCGGTCCGGGCGGTCCCCAACTGATGGCCCCCTTTTCGACTGCCGGGCATGCATCCACACAGTTGAGGCACGACAGGCACCGGGCGTGGGTGACTTGCCTCACACTGGCCACCGGAATGGCCATCGGGCACACGCGCGAGCACTGGCCGCACTGCGTGCAGGTCTCTTCGCTCCGCTTCACGCGGGCAAGGCCGAACCGGGAGAACGGGTTGAGTACCGCGGCCAGCGGGCACAGCCAGCGGCAGAACGGCATGGTGGCCAGCAGCGAGCCAATCACGATGGCCCCCGCAACCACGTAGGCCCAGAAGGTGATGTCCTCGCCATGCCGACCAATCAGGGCGTAGCAGGGATCGAATGCCCTGAACTCCAACTCGCTGGCCCGCCAAGTGATCAGGATCACGACGGCCACAACCACATACTTAAGCAGGGCCAGACTACTGTCCACCGGCCCGGGCACCCGTCTGGGCTGGAGGCCGAGCCGGGTGGCCAGACGACCGAGCACCTCGGAAATCGTGCCGATCGGGCACATGTAGCCACAGAACACCCGTCGCATGAGCAGCGTGCAGACCAGCACGCCCGCGAGGATGTAGAAGTTGGAGATCCCCAGCGAGCAGATCAGGTTGCCTTCGGTGGCGTAGTTGTACAGGGCCTCGACGCCGCCGAAGGGGCACCACTTCTCCGCGTTACCCTTCACGACGAACACGGCCACCAAGGTCAGAACCAGGAACCCGACCTGAACAATGCGCCGCCGCGTTCTCATACTGTCTTGGGCTCGCTACACGGTTGCTGAACAAAACGAGTCGCAGGCAATAGAGCCCGCGACTCGTCCAACAGAGACAACCCTATTGGATGTCTGAGGCGCGCGACTACTTCTTGTCCTTGGCGGCGTCTCCGGTCTTGGCTTCCTCTTTGCAGGCAGTACCACCCTTGGCCCCGATGCTGCAACTCCCTGCGCTCTTGCACGAGCCACAGTTGCCGCCGCCGCTGCACTTGGATTCCTTGACCTTGGACTCGACCTTGAGGGCGCTGGCAAAATCGGCGCTAGCGGTCACGGCACTGAGATCCTTGCAGTCCTTGGCGTACTTCTTGACCGCATCCGACTGGCTCGGGGGCACGTTCTCGAAGCATGCGGCGATCGCGGCAAGCCCGCCCGCAGTGTCGCCGGTCATCGACTTCAGGGTGGCCAGGTCAAACAGGACGTTCGGATTCGTCTCCTCTTCCTTGGCAAGCCTGACGCCCTTGAGCAACTCCTTGGCCTGGTCCATCTTCTCCTGGCGGGCCAGGGCGACACCCTGCAGGATTCGAGTGTGGTTGGTGATCAGCTTGGCCCCAAGTCCACCGAGCAGCTTCTCGGCATCGGCACTCTTGTCCATGGCCAGCAACGTCTCGGCCAAGCCGATCGCAGAGTCGGCGGTATCGGCCTTGGCGTGCATCTCACGGTCAAGGGGCAGAGCCTCGCCGTACAGCTTGTGCATGTGGTAGAAGTTGCGCAGGCTCCTGGCGGTCAGCTCCCACTTCTCGGGGTTCTTCTCCTTGGCCAGACCGTCACGAAGTGTGATCACGCGCTTGAGAACCATGTACTGGGTGCGGTACCCCTGATTCTCGGAATCTGCCTTCGCGGCCTTGGCGTACGCCTGCAGCGCCCCGGCGAAGTCCCCCTTCTGCAGCAAGGCTTGACCCTCCGCAGAGCTCGCGGCGGCATCGCTGGCAACGGCCCACACGTGCCCGGAGGCGATCAGCACACACACGGCCACAAGAGCCAGGACGGTTTGACGGATACGCATACCATTCTCCTCGATCACGGCTGGCCGGCACCGAACCGATCCACGCCCTCAACTCACTTTCCAGTTCACCCCGTGGACCCGGCAGGCGACCCGCAAACAGCGGGAACCGGGTTTGCCGCCTGCTAAGTCTACCAGAACATCGGCCGTTCGGGAATAGCCATGCACTTTGGGTCCCGTAAAAGCACCCTCGCGAGCTGGCGGAATCGTCGACCACGCTCTTGACTTCCTCGCTCAATATGCGACAATAGACGACTGAATTGGTGTGGGTATCCGCTGGCAGGGGCGGATCGAACGGGGAGAAGAAGAGCCACGTGCGTCAACGGGCAGCATGTCCAATCGTGCGCACGGGCCCCCGCAAGACTCTCGCGTCATCCCCCTGGGCGCTCCCACCCGATGCGCTGAATCTGTGTGTCGCAGGTTCGCCTGTTCGCGCTCATAGGAAAGCGAGGAGAGAGATGTCAAGACTGATGGCGGTAGTCGGAATCGTGGCCCTCGTCGCAACGCCAGTCGTGGCGGCTGAGAAGTACAGCGTGGTCGCCACCTGGGCCAAGGTCAACGGCGGTGGCACGTCGACGGGCTACTACTCCGCTGTGGCGGAAGGAGAGACGTTGTACAGCGCGTTGTCGCTCAGTAGCTCGCCACGTATCACCAAGGTGACCGACCTCAATGGTGCCCAAACCGTCACCGAACTGATGTCGACGCCAGCCTGGGTCGCGGCCGGGGGCAAGGGCACTGGCTTCACACCGTTCTATGGATTCAGCATTTCCGGCGACTACCTCCAGTTCAACGACTCGTCGACGGACGCCATCTGGCGGGTAAACAAGAACACCGGCGAGGTCAGCCAGTACGTCACCGCCGCCCAGATCATGGCCTACACCGGCCAGAGTGAGGCCCAGCTGCTGACCCCGTCCGAAACAGCACCCACAGGAGAATTCGTGTTCTACGACGGAGCGTCGGACAGCATCCTGATGACCACCGGCGCCGGCGGGCTCAGTACCTACCTCAGCGCCTCTGACCTGACCACGGCCACCGGCAACTCGGATGTCAGCGGCTCGCTCACCTTTGACCTGGCCGGCAGCTTCTACTGGGGCAACAACGGAAACAAGGCCATGTACAAGCGGGCAACCGACGGCGCGATCAGCCAGGTGCTCGGTCTGGCCGATGTCACGGCGATCACCGGTGGTACCAGCCTCGGATTCAAGGACATCTACGGCGCCCCGGACGGCTGGGTGTACTTCCAGGACAGCTCATCCAAGAACATCCTGAAGTTCGATCCGGCCAACCCGGCAGGCACGCTCAAGAACGTGCTGACCGACGCGGACCTGCTGGCCGGTCCCGCGACGGCCAACAACGTCTACCAGCTGACCTGGTATGAAGGCAAGCTGGCGTTCAATATCCACAGCAGTACGGCAGGGAAAGGCTTCTACGCGATTCCCGAGCCCGCCACGCTTGCCCTGCTAGGCTTCGGCGGTCTGGCCCTCTTGCGTCGGCGAACGCGCTGACCAGAAGCCGGGGCGGCCAAATCGCGTCGCCCTGGCGACTGGAGGATAGCCTGACCACCCTGCAGGTCGGGCCACGCGATCGCGGCTGACACCGGCTGGTCCGCGCGGCCCGACCTGTGCTTCTCGGGGTCCTTTCTCCAGCCGCTCCAATACGACCACGTCGAGTCAAGGCAAACTTGCCCAGCCGGCGTGGCTACTTGACCGGTTGAGATGATACCTTCGTCGGAGGTCTCGGCGGCGAGATGGCATCCAAGCGGGCCTGGTATCGCTTCACGGCGCCTGCATCACCGTCCTTCCGAGCGCGACGAATCGCCCGCTCTAACACTACGGGATGATCGCTGTAGCCGGCCACGCGGGTGGCCAGTTCATCCGCGATCGCCTGGCCACGGGCCCTCTCGACCGCGTCCAGAAGACCCGGCACCCGCGCCACAGGAAGCATGTCGGCACCAACCAGCCGCGTCTCCAGGTCGATGGCAAAAGCTTGATCGCCACACAGCCGGGTGGCGTCCGCGATCCAGAGCCAATCGTCGTCGGCTTCCTTGCCCAGTTCCTTCATGCACGCCTGCACGATGGCCGAGGCTTCCTTCCTCAGACCGTTCTCCGCAGCCCACGAAGCCATCAGGCAGAGATGTCGCGTGGCCACTGAGGCACCAAGCGAACCTGCCGTGCGACGCGCTTGAATGTCAGACACGATCGCACCCAGGAACCGTGCGGGATCGGCCATCTCAACGGCCGGCGGCAATAGGTCGCGCGAGTCATATGGCTGGGCGAGTATCTCGTCACCCTGGGCGATCATGTCCAGCAGTTGCTTCACCTCGCCCCGAAACGCGTCGAACCGGCCTGCGGCGGCATCGCGACGAGCGATCGCGGCTCGAAGCTCGCGATGACGGACAGCGGCCGTGCCTGCTCCCAGGTGTCTCCGCAGCCGCTCCACTTGGCGATCGACTTCGGCCCTGTCGCCCTCGGCGGTCAGGCGGTCGAGCCAGGCCGAATCGAACTCCTCGGACAGACCGTCCACCGGCGTCGGGCTGAACAGAGCCGCAAGGCGAGCCTTCTGCTCCGGCCGTTGCCGCTCCGGCCAGGTCGCCAAGTACTGATCGATTCGGCTGAATCGATCATCGGTACGCGACAGGGTCCGTCCCTTGAGCGAATCGGCCGCGAGCAGCCATCGGAGGATGTGCCGGGCCTGCTCGGCCTGCCCCTTGGACAGGCATACCCGGGCCAGCGTGGTCAGGTTCACCGTGTCGGTCGGCTCGAGATACGGGACCATCCCCGCGAGGGCGTCGGCCAGTGGCGCCGGCAAAGCGGCAGGGCCTTCCACGGCTAATGCCAGGAGCATGAGTCGATCCTTGACCGTCAGGGCATCGCGTTTCTGGGCGTCGAGCAGAACCCCGATCAGTCGGTCTCGAGTGCCGTTGATCCTTGTCGCCTTCAAGAGGCCGTCAATAAGACCGGGCACGTCCCGGCGTTCGGGGCGAGCACCCACCAGCATGCCCGCGTATTCCTCTTCCGCGAACGGCATGTCGGCCAAGGCCTCGAACAAACGCGCCCGCTTCCACATCGGTGTCCGCTGCCTGTCGAAGAACTCAACCATGCCCCCGCCCGCGGAATCCGGCGGCCAGAAGGGAGTGTAGAAGCGGCCGTCGTCACGGTTGTGGGTCATGAATCGCCGGAAGGTCGTTCGGACATCGTCGGGGCGTCCCAGCCGGCGCAGAATCCGCATCAGTTCGACGGGTGCCAACGGAGTCTCGTCACGATGGACCGTAGCCAGTGCGGCCAGCGGGCAGAACAGGTCATAGTAGAGCTCGGTGAGCGTGCGCCACTCGTAGGATTCCATGATCGTACTCTTGGTCAGCCGAGAGGACAGAAGCGCCGCCAGCTCCGCACAACGCTGGCTCTCCTTCATCGAGGTGATCACTTTTCGGCTGAAGATTCGATTGCCCGGCGCCAGCTCGAACGCCCCGCGGAACGCGGCCAGAGCCTCGGTGTGACGATCCGCGGCTTCCAGCAACAAGCCGTGCGTGAACTTCACCGTCGCCGTGGGCGGTTCGATTTCCTGGCGATCGGCCAGATCCGTGATCGCCTCGTCAAGGTCCGCTGGCCGCATGATCCCGATCAGCGAATCGAGCGTCCGCTTCTGGTCGTACTCCATCTGCTTGCCGCCGAGCAAGTTCTCCAGCGCCTCCTTGATCAGCGGGACTGCCTCGTCGTGCTTGCCGGCTGTCTCTCGGGCCACGGCGACAGAAGCGAGCACAGCGGTCTCGTTGGGATTCTCACTCAACAGAATCTCGCCCAGCCGGAAACCGACATCGGGACAGGCGGGATTGTGGTTCCACCGAGTCTGCGCCAACGTCGCCGTGCCCCGTTCGCCTGAAACCCGCACCTTCGGCGCCGACCGAAACAGGCCGACTAGGGTGTCGGCGAGTTCCTTCTCTGGTTGAAAGGCCAACCGTCCCGCCAGACCGAGGATCAGCATACGCTGCTCCGCAGGCTTCGCTGCGGCAACCATGGCCCGAACCAGTTCAGGCCGCTTGGCAGGGGTGGCCTTCTCCAGCAGCTGAGCCAGCGCATCGGCGCCGAGCGATGCCTGCTGGGCCGCGTTTTGCACCAGGGCGTCGATTTCCGGGAAGGGCTGTCCCAGTCCTTCGGCGATCTTCATGCGAAGCTGGTCAACGTAGACCCGTTCCTTATCATCCAGCGCAGCACCGATCTGGGCAACCTCGTCCAGCAACCGGGTGCGATCCTGCTCCGTCAGGCGATTCCAGACCAGCCGAACGCATTCCTCCAGGCTTTGGGCGAGCGTGTTGCCTTTCTTGATCCTGCGGCATCCGTCCAGCCAGATGGCCAGCCAGCGTTGCACCAGAACCGCATCATCGAGGGCCATCGCGGCCGCCACCATCATCGGGACGACCTTCTCCTTGTCGGATTCGACCGCCACTGCCGGCCTCACTTCACCGAGCAAGAGTCGAGCCTGATCATCGCGACCGAGCATGATCAGCACCGGCACAAGCCGCACGCCGAGGGCCGCAGTAACCTCACCCCTGGCGACTGCGTCGTCCAGACACCCGGGTTCGGTCAAATAGGTCATCAAAGCCAGTTCGTCGGGAGGCCGGCCGGCCACGGTTCCAGGCATAGCCATCGCCGCCGCTCGGGAATAGAGACCCCAATCAAGCCGAGTCCGAATCATGGCCATCCGCAAGTTGGCGTCCTGGGGATAACGTTCCAAAAGGCGGCTATCGATCTCGTCGGCCAACTCCGGCCGATGGATCGAGAAGGCAACCTGACGCAGAAACCGGGTAAGGCGATCAAGCCGCGGATGGCGGGCGATGCGTGCCGTCGGTTTCTGCTTGCCCAGGGCGGTCAACTCCTCATTGACGCGTTTGAGCACATCGTGGTGCAACTGCTCCCGCTGGGCCTCGCCACGAGCCGCGTTGAGCAACCCGTTGCACGCCGCCTCGAAAAACTGGGTCATCTCATCTACATTGTTGGCTCGCGTGGTTCGCGGCTGGCCCTCGGCAACGGCCGGCCGGCTTTGCGGCTGAGAGGCTGAATCCGACCCCACCATGCCGGGCAGGCGGCGAAGCATCAGATCGGCGGCCCGGTAGTACTGGCTGAAGGCGCGGTCGTATTGCCCCAACTGCTCGCTGAGTGTGCCCGACCGGATCAGCAAACGCACGTTGTCCGGCTCTCCGATGAGCAGTTCGCGGATGATCCGGTCGGCGTGAGCGGGCAGGTTCGCGTCCTCGTAGTACGAGGCGACCTGCTGCTGAATAGCGATGAAGTCGCCGTCGAGAGCAGCTCGTTCGAAGACACGCTCGGCGAGCGTGAACTTGCCTTGCTTGATCATGGCCTCGCCCAGGTCGAGGAACACGCTGGGGGGAACCTCCTCGTCCAGGGCCAGCAGCGATCGACCGAAGGCCACCTGTTGGGCGACGCGCCCATCGGCCTTCGCGCCTTCCATCAGTTCCCGCAGCAGCGCCCCGCGACGCTCACCGGCCACGACCACGCACTGCTCAAGAACCGACTCCATCTGCTTGCGGCGGCTCATGGTTTCCAGGAGATCGACCGCCAGCGGGTACAGAAAGACTTTCTCCGGCCAGGCCGCGATGCGTGCGTACACCCGCCGCACCGCGGAACGCATCACCGCGGGTTTGGCCTGGAGATTGAGCAGGCCGTCGATTGCGACCGTGAACAGGTCGTCCTCTTCCGTTTCCTCAACGAGATTCTGAAACCGAACCACCGCCCGATCCGGCTGACCGGCGGCCTTCAGCGCGTTGGCCCAGAGCAGCAACACTTCGATGTGGTCCGGATGACGTTCCAGAACGCGTTCGTAAGCCCGGGCCGCCTCCTCGTGGAGCCCGATCATATCCAGCACACCCGCTCCAAACTCCTCGGCGGTGGGATCGTTCGCGGCAACCCTGTACAACTCGGTCAATGCCATTCTCGCGTCCTGGGGTTGCTGCCGTTCGATAGCCACCATGGCCAGCTGCTGCAGGTAGTCAGCCGCGTTCGCCGGGTCTGCGTCCATCAGTCGCCGCAGGGTCGCGTTGCACCGGCCGAACTGCTCGCAGTTCAGGTAGACCTTCGCCAGTCGCTTCAGCATCTCGACCTGTCGACCGCTTCGTTTCCCGAAGTCGTTCAGGATCTCTGCCGCCGAGACAGCGTCGTTCGCGGTCGTGTAGATGTCGACCAGGAGCGACAGCCGGCGATCATCGGCCTGACCGGCGTCGAGCTGCTCCTCGATCTCGACGGCCAGATCGGCGAGTTTCCCCGTGCGCGATGCCAGGTCGAGCATCCGCTCCTGGGCCTGCTTCAATCGGGCCGGCACCTGCGTGGTCTGCCAGAGATTCCGCCAAAGATCGAACGCCTCGCCGAACCGCTGGTTGTTCTCGAGCAACCACGCAACGAGCAGCAAGACGTCCTCGGCCTTGGTCTTCTCGTAGATCTGCTGAAAAAGCCGGAGAGACTCGGCCTTGTCGCCATAGCGCTCCAGCGTCTCGGCCACCGGCTGGAGCAACCTGGGATCCTCCTGGGCCGCCGGGACGATCTCACGCACCAGGGCGATGGCTTGGTCCGTTCCACCGCGCAGACGAACCAGATCAGCCTCGAACAGGACTGAGCGGATCCGGTCGGCCGTGCTCCGGCTTCCGGCCTTGCGGGCCGCCGCGAGAGCCACGTCATCGAGTGCCAGCTGCCTAGCTCCGTCCGCAATACCCATGAGCGAGGGCACGTCGTCAAACCGCTGAACAGCTTCACTGAACAGTTGGAGAGCCTCGTCGCGCCTTCCGTCGAGCAGCCGCAGGCGGGCGAGACTGACCCGCCAGACCGCTTGTCTCGGATCGCGTGCGAGCAGGTTCAGATACGCCGCTTCGGCCTCCTGGGCCCGGCCGGCGCCCAGAGCGATCGCCACAACCTCTTTCTGGAAGTCCGGCGATTGCAGCAGCTCCGCCTGCTCCGGCGTTTGGGCCGGGCGAGTGAGCAGCCGCATGGCGTCATCCGAACGGTTGAGCTCACGGAGAATCGCGATCAGCATAGCCAGGCGGTCAGCCGGCAGCTGGTCGATGGTCAGCCACTTGTCGGCCAGCTCTCCCAGCCCGCCCGCGTCGCGCCAGGCCGTGACAATGCGCTCCAGGGCGTACTGCCGGTCGCGAGCCAGAATCGCCCGGGCATACGCCAGCTCGAACTGGGGGCCCGCCTCGGCAGGCCGGTTCAGCCGAAGCAGGAACAGCCCGCGGAAAAGGTGATCGTGATACTCGGTCTTCTCGCCGCCATCGCCCGGCTTCAGCAGTTCAACGGCCAGTTCGTCATCGCCGCAAAGCGACGCCAGGTAGGCACAGAAACGCGCCGCACCGACAACGTCCTTCCGCCGGCTCGCCACGTCGCGCAGGATCGCACCCGCGGCCACCTTGTCGCCGGCGTCGTACAAGATCATGGCCTGCCGGGTCTTCAGAGCGAGAAGCTCCTCCTCCCCCGGCTGGGCGGCGATCGCTTTCTCCAGCCCTGCCAGGGCCGCCTTATCGCTGCCCCGCAATTCCTCGATCCGGGCCAGCTCACTGAGCAGGCGGGCGTCAGCCGGACCGCTCTGCGCCAATTCGACGAGCATCTGCTCGGCGGTCTCGAGATCACCCCGTCGCTTGGCCTCCATCGCGGCAGCCAACGAGACCGACGCGCTCGCCGGCCGAGATACCGGCAGGCTCGCCACGGCAGCGGCTGCCTCGCAAGGCGCCGGGCCCACCGTGCAGATCATCCCCGCAAAAAAAGCCGCCGCCGCCCCAGGCCCGGCGCGTCCCGGCCATCTCCGCACGGCCACGTTGATCAGGAACAGCACCAGGGATGCGGCGGTCAGCCAGGGCCACAACTCGATCGTCGCCTTCGCCGCAGCCGATCCGGCTCTCGCCACCGTCGTCACTTGCCGGCGCATGTCGGCCAAGTCCTGCATCAACGCCACATCCGGGCCGACCGCGTTGACTTCACGGGCCGGCGGAACGACCAGTGCAGCCTCTCCGCGCCTGCTGCCGTCCGCCAACACGGCGGACACGCGGTACGTCCCCGGTGGAAGGCCGGCCACTCGGTGGTTCCACTCGCCAGGTGATACCGGATCGAGTGTCCACCGCCGTGCCTCTCCAGAGCCACCAACCACACCGAGCTCGACCGCCTGGCTGCCGGTGCCCGAGGCCAGCATCTGGTTGGCAATTCGCAGTTCGATCGCCCCCGGACGCATCACCGGCTCGATGCGCAACGCCTGTCGCGCGTTGGGGCCATACAAGCCGCGAGCCAGGTTGGACATCAAACGCGCGTAGGGCGGCCATTGAGATAAACCCCCCGTCCATTCGCCGCCGAGTTGCGAAGTGAACGCCGCCGCGGCTCCGAGTCCGAAATGCCATCGAGCCAGAATCGGGTGTCCCAGGCTCGACGCCAGAAGGAGATCAGCCGTCGGGCGAGCTTCGGTTTGCACGTATCCTTGAAGGGCGGGTGCCGCACCGAAATCCGTGCTCTCGGTCATCGCGTCTGCTCGACGCACCATCAGGGAGGTCGGCTGCTCGATGAACGGAGCGAGCATCGAACTCTCCGGCTGCTTGACGATTACCTCCGGCAGATTGAAGCGATCCGGGGAAGAGTAGAACCGTCCACGACCCCAATGGGCCAAGCTGGCCAGGAAGGCGGAGTGAGCCCCAGGTCCGACCATGACCGTGGAGACAGTCATGCGGTGATCGGCCATCCTCCGAATCAACGGCTCGAACGCGCCGGTCTCGACACCGCCGTCGGTCAGCACGAGTACGTGCTTGGTGCGCGTGTGCACGTTCTGCAGGGCATAGTAGGCCTCCTCGATGGCCGGAAGGATGACCGTGCCTCCGCTCGACGACAGGCGGTTGAGCGCCCGCTGAAGATCAATGGCGTTCGAGGCCGGCTGGATGGGCGCTGCCCATCGCTTGGCCCCGTAGAACTCAACAATGCCGACCTTGTCATGGGGGCTCAGCCGCGAGATCGCCAGACGAGCGACTTCACGGGCCAGGTTGACGCGCGTGTCACCCATGCTGCCCGACGTGTCGATGATGATCACCAGCGTCACGCTGGGGTCCTGCCTCTCGACTTCCTGCGAAAACCGCACGGGCATGACTTCAGCGAGAGGAGTGCCGGCGTAACCACCCGGTCCGAACGACCTCCTTCCACCGGTCACCAGAAGGCCCATTCCCCTCACCACGCTCTCCCTGATCCGGACTTGCAGGTCGGTACCCAGGCTCTCGGCCGTGGTATCGGCGACGACCAGAAGATCCGCCTCGTTCAGGGCATCGGACGCTCCCAGACCTCCAAGAGGTATCCGAGTAACCTGCGCTGCCTTGCCGAGCATCGCAGCCAGGGCGGCGGTGGCCGGCGCCGCCGGGTTCTCCTCGATCACGCCCACCTGCCGAGGGGGCATGACCTCGACCGCGGCACTCAACGTGTTGTTGCCGTCCAAGGTGTCCGCCGAGCTCTCGATGCTGACCGTGTATTCGGCAAGCCCCTCATCTTCGAGGACCAGCGGCATGGTCAACACCTGGGAATCAGCCGAGAGGTTCACAGCCTGCGTGATCTCGCGCCCGTCACGGTTGCGGCGGACCGCCAGCCGGCCGGGTGCGGCTGACGCGCTCTGTACCTCGGCGATCAGGTTCACCGTAGCTCCGACAGCCGCAGCGGGAGGCAGCGACACGGACCGGAGCACGACCTCTTCGTTCCTGTGCGCACCGATGGTCCGCGCCTCGATCGATATCCCACGCTGCCCAAGCCGAAAGGCCGCTGCTCGAGCGTCGCCACCGGTCTCAAGGCCGTCGCTGAACAGCACGATGCGATTATCGCCCCCGTCAGGAATCACCGCCCCGGCCAGCCCGAGAGCGTCGGCCAATGCCGAAGCCCCAACCATCGGTTGAGTGGTGGCTGCCTGCAATCGGCTGCCTGCGCTCCGCAGCTCAGCCAGACTCAGCGGTGCAAGTCCATCGCGATCGAGTTGAATCTCCCGGGCATGGCTGTCAAAAACCACAAGCCGAACGCGTTCATTCGGCTGGGTCTGTCTGGCGAGTACCTGCAAATCCGAGCTCACTACCTTCAGGTCTGCTTCACCCACGCTGGCCGACAGGTCAACCACCACCACAACGGTCCTGCCTCGCTCGCCCCGCTCGATCAACGGACGAGACAACGCCAGCACGAGCAGGATGTACGCTGAACACCGCAGACCGATGACCAACCCCGCCCGCACCCCGGACAAGCCCAACCGCGACGTGAAATGAAGGCCGGCCAGCAGTACAACCGGCACCAGCATCCACAACCACAGGGGATGTACGAAAACCATGGCTTAGGCTATCCTCCCCCGTGCGTGAAGGACGGCTTCCAGTAGAAACAACGCCAACGCCAGGGCCAGCAGGATCTCGAACGGAGCCGACCATCCCCAGCGCCCACTGCCGCTCGGAGGTTGGTCGCTCGCGCCGGCTCGAGGACTGGACAGATCGACCGCCGCTCTGCTGACGGGCATGGCCGTCACTTCCGTGGCCAGCGAAGTGCGTCGCGGCCACAGCGGGTCCTCGAGCACCCGTTCCGGCGGAAGTACCACCGGATCCTCGTCCCAACCGGCCAGATAACGCAACGCTCGCGCCAGAAACACCGCAAACGGCGCTTGACGGACGAAGTCGGAATCAGTGGCCAGCAGAGCCGATCCCAGGATCACGCATGGAGCCGTGCCGCCGCCGTGGCAGGCCGCGAGCACAGCTCCGCCCGAGACCAACAAAGGTTGAGTCGAGCCTGGCAGCGCCCCGAGCGACGAACCCGCGCCGCAGGTCTGCCCGGCCACCTCCACGTCCACCTCCCGCAGCAGCGAGCACCTCAACGACACCTCGAGAGGACGACCGGCTTCGACGGCGGGGCCGTCGTTTCGCAACACCAACGACGGGCGCGGCAAGGTGCCAACCGGCGGATCGACAACCACATCGATATCCCGCTCCAACCCATCCTCAACCAGTTGCACGGCCGGGTCGCTGCGAATGGCCGCGCGAACCGCCGCCGGCAACCACTGAGGACCACCCACCCGAATCGCACTCCGATGGGGCAGCCGGAAAACCAGCTCGCGACCGACGACGTGACCTCCCGTTGAGGATAACGAGACGATCAAACGGTCTCCATCCGCCGGGAGATCCGATAGAGAGAAGTCCGCGCTCGCACCCGGTTCGACCGTCTCGGCGCGGCTCAACAGGCTCGCTCCACCCGCCCGGCGAATCTCAATTCTGGCCCTTTGAGGCTTACGACCTGCGGCGGCAACACGCACCGAGAATCGCCCTCGGAGCGAATGGTCGGCGTCAGGCTCGTAGACGGCCGACACGATGCCCAGTCCATCGAGATCCTCACCGATCCGGACGACCTCGCACGGCACAGCTTCGGCACCGGCATCCGCAGCCGCGTCCGCAGGTACGTGATCGGTCAACAAGACCACACGCGGGTTGCCCCGTCCGTTGAGCAGCGACCGGGCCAGTCTTAGTCCCTCGCTGGTGACGGCAGGAACCGAAGCCGGCCGGATCTCGCGAAGACTTGAGGCGAGCGACACGATCGGCTGCTCAAACCCCAGCACCAGCCGCGGCCAGGGATCGACCAGGACCACCGCGACTCGATCGCCGGGCGACAGACCCTTGATTCGTGCCTCAAGTGCGGTGATGGCGGCTTCCATCCGCGTTCCACCTGAAGAAGGAACCGGCGCGGCCATCGACGCCCCTGCGTCAAGCACGATGACCTCATGCAGGCGGTTGGCGGCCTGCTCCGTCAGGCTCGGCTGGGCGAGCGCCAGGACTAGCAGCGTGCAAATCACCAGCAGAAGGGCATAGGTCAGCGGATGCCTGAAACGGTGCAGAATCGAACGGGCCCGCACACGTTCGACGGTCTCGGCCCAGAACAGCGTGGTCACGACCCGTACCGG
Source organism: Phycisphaerae bacterium (assembly GCA_018003015.1). NCBI lineage: Bacteria > Pseudomonadati > Planctomycetota > Phycisphaerae > Phycisphaerae bacterium. The sequence goes on from JAGNEZ010000008.1 coordinate 150,187, forward strand.
CCTCGGACGAACGCGAAGCAGATGCAGCACCGCCAGCATCGCCCCCGACGCGGCTACGATGGCCGCCGCCGCCCAGAATGGAATCCCCGCGAAGGTCATCAGTCTGTTCGCCTCATGTCACCAACACGCCGCCCGCGAACAAGTCGCTCAACTGGTCGAGCACCGGCCGATCGGCATTGAGACGCAAGTGAGCCGCCCGCTGCTGCAGCAGGGACTCGGCCAGCCGCGCGCTGAACGCCCGATACGCCTGCGCGTAACGGTCAAGTTCCTTCCCTGTGACGGTAACGTCTACTTCCGCTCCGGACTCGCAATCGATGAGCCGCAGTTCTCCATCCACCGGCGGCCGAGCATCCGAGTCGCGCACCAATTGCACTACCAGCAGCCGGTGCCTCAATGAACCCAGTGCCCCGATGACGGCTTCGACGCCCTGCGGATCAAAGAAATCGGAAATCACGACCACAAGGCCGCTCCTGAGTCTCAGCGTTCCGAACCGGCGAATCGACTTCACCAGATCGGTGGGACCGGCCGGCGCAAGGCCATCAAGGAACTCCAGCGCATGTCGAAGTCGGTGCTTGCCCGAGAGACTGACTGCCGGCTGAACCAAGTCCGCTCCGAAGGGGTAGAGCCTGATGCGGTCAAACTGGTTCAGGCTCACCGCCGCCAGCACCCCTGCCATCTGGCGACCGCCGTCGGCCCGAGGGGGCGTCTCGAAGAACATCGAATCGCTGATGTCCACGAGAATGTAGACCGGCAAGTCCTCCGGCTCCTCGAAAAGCCGCAGGAACAGACGCCCGCTGCGCCGATACAGGCTCCAGTCGATCCGCCGCAAATCGTCACCAGGAACATAGGATCGGAAGTCGCGAAACTCCATTCCCGCGCCGAGATCGCGCGACCGGTGCTGCGCGTGGCGGCCACCAGCCAATACTTGCCGGGCCGTGATCCGCAGTCGCTCGATCGAACGAACGAAGTCCTCGGTGAACAGTGATGCCATGACCAACCCACGCGACGGACTAGGAGGATAACTCGCTCACCGACCCAACCACCGCCTTCACCAGCTCATCGGTGTTCGCCCGGTCGGACTGCCCTTCGAAATTGAGCAGCACTCGATGGCGGAGTACCGGCAGGACTACATCGCGGACGTCCTGACAGGACACCGCGAACCGGCCGCCAAGCAGGGCTCGCACTTTGCCCATCAGCAGCAGACCTTGTGCCCCGCGCGGGCTCGAGCCGAGTGCCACGACCCGGTTGATCATCGCCGGGGCGTGCGGCGAACCGGGCTGCGTGGCCATGACCAGCCGGATCGCATAGCCACGGACCTGATCGGTGACCGCCACCTGCCGGACGATCTGTCGCATCGCCATGACCTCCTCGCCGGTCGATACCGGCTCGATCGTGGGTATCTGCACCTCGGTCGTTCGCTGCAGAATCTGGTGATACTCCCGCTCCTGAGGGTAACCGACCATCAGCTTGACCAGGAAGCGATCCAACTGGGCCTCGGGTAGCGAATAGGTGCCTTCTTGTTCGATCGGATTCTGGGTCGCGACGACAATGAACGGCTCCGGTAGCTTCATCGTGCGCCGAGCCACGGACACCTGCCGTTCCTGCATGGCCTCAAGCAAGGCCGACTGAGTCTTCGGCGTGGCCCGGTTGATCTCGTCCGCCAGAATGAAGTTGGCAACGAGCGGCCCTTCGGCGAAACGCAGTTCATGCCCCCCACCCTCCTTCTCAGTCAGCATCATGGTACCGATGATGTCCGCCGGCATCAGGTCCGGCGTGAACTGGATGCGCGAGAACTGCAGCCGCAGTGCAGAAGCCAGAGTCCGGGCTAGGAGCGTCTTGCCCAGTCCGGGAACCCCCTCGAGCAGCACGTGACCGTCGGACAGTAGTACGGCCAACACGTTCTCGACCAGTTCATCGTGCCCGACAAAAACCTTGTGAACCTCTCGCTTGAGGCGGTCGAACACCTCCCGAAAGCGGCTTGCTTGTTCTTGCACGGCCGAGTCACTCCTCTGCACTGTCGGCATGGTCGAACTCATGACCTAAACTCACTCCTGTAAAGGCTTACTCGCGGGCGGCCCGGGGGTGTCGCCGCCGCGGCTCGACTCCTGATCCGCAGAATGTAATGCCGCCAGATAGCGTTGCACGGTGGCGGCCATGGCCGGCGGCACCCGATACCGAGAGCTGGGATCCTCCGGCAACGAACGGGGTGGGGCGGCAACGGGAACGGCGGGTTCACCTGGCATCGGCGCCGGCTCCACCCGCTCACGCGTGACCTTGCTCACGCCCGGGCCCAACCTCCCTCTGACGAAATCCGGGATGGGCACGCCCAGCACCAGCGAGGCCGTACCCCGCGATTTCTTCGGTGGCGTCGGACCGCCCCGCCCCCCTCCCGGCGGACCCTGCTCGCCACTGATGCCAAGATCACGTGTCGGTGCGGCTTGCCGGTCCTTCAGCGTGGGCTGGATGCCGCCTCGCTGCGTGTTCGCCGACTTCTCATCCTCGGTGGGTTCGTCCACCTCGTCGTCCTCACGCTCGTGGCCCCGGGTCTCCAGACGCTGCGAAGCGCTGTTCTGCACGGGCGACATGCCTCCTCCTCCCGAAGAACCCTGGCTGATCGAGGATGCGTCCTCCTGGGCTTGACTCGCCTTCGAACCGGGCTCCCTGCTCTGCCGGCCGCGGTCTTTCCTCGCAGGCGCCGGAGCCCTTCGTTCCTTCGGCTTGCCCGCGCCTTGACTCTCCGAGGCTTCCCCCTTCGTGCTTTCTGACTGGCTCGAGGCATTGACTTCCGCGCGGGCTCCGCCGCCGGGTCGCCCGACCGCCGGTTCCGACCGGGGCTTGACGCCCGGCCTGTTCGCCGGGGCTGCCGCGCCGGAACGATCCGCCTTTCCCACTGCGGCCAGGACCGGCGGCGCCGCCGGCCTGGATAGCTCACGAGTCTTCAGGAACTGACCGGACGATGACCGCTCCACCGCGGCAGACGCGCCCATCGGCACCGGCATCTCCGCGACGGTGCCGGGGGGCTTTCCACCCGAAATGAGCCCCGCAACCATCATCAACCCCATCGCCATCGCCACCCGCTGCAGGCCGCCCATCCAGTCCATCTCCGCCCGCTCCACGTGAGGCAAGTGTGGGTACCAGCGACGAAGGTAATCGAGCCCGTCCCTGATGGCCGCCATTCCGAACGGACCTGCATCGCGGTCTTCAGACAGGGCCAAGGCAATCGCAATGCGGTTGTGATCCTGCACGCCCAGGTCGAGTCGCTCCGCAGCCTCGGTCAGCGACACCTGACGGCGAATCGCACGCACCATGACGACAACCGCCGGCAGCCCTGCGGCCAACAGCGCGAGAACCAGGAAGCCCCGCCACCCAAGCAGCGATGTCTGACCCAGCACGCGGTTCGTCAGCTGCAGAAAGAACACCGCCCCAGCCGTCGCGAGGAGCGTCTCGGAACCCCAATTCAGAGCCACCGGGACCCGGGCGCGCACCCCCGCCCAACGAACGCGTCGCCGGCAGTCCGCCAGCAGAACCGCCATTTCCGGCCGAGGGTCGGCATGGGTGTGAAGCTCACTCATGAGCCCCCTCCGGCGCCGTTGTTCTTAACCGCAAGCGACCGGGCAACCAGGACCTCGCGCGTTCTGGAGTCCTGGAGGAAAGCCACGACCACGCACGCCCCGGGATCCACGAAAAACGGCCGCATCAGGAACCGAACCTCCTTCTCCGCTTCGACAGCCGAGATTCGCTTGTCCAGTTCCTCGCTGACCGCCGCGACCGTCAGCATCACCTCGTAACTCCGGCCCCCACTCCCCGCAGGCAATTCAAAACCGCCCTCGGGCGACAGCAAGGCTCTGGCCACCGAGCGGTGCAGGACCACGCCGTTGGCCGCGGGGAGCATTACTAGTCGCTCGCATAGAATCACATGCAGGCGAAGGCTTCCTCCGGCTTCTGAACCCTGGACCTCGATAATGCCGACGAACTTGCCCTCGGTGAAAGCGATACGGCCATCCACCTTCCACGCCGCGACGCCGACTCTTCCGGCGAGGGCGGCACCTTGGTACGCGGCGTAGACCTGGGCCGCATTCTTCTCGTCCCCCGCGTCTGTCTTCGGCCCCTTTCCGTCAAAGAAGGCGGCGGGCGCAGTGGTTGTCTGATAAAAGCCGGCACGCGATACACTCGCCCTGGAAACAAGCGGCTCCGCCGCAGGGGAGGCGAGATGGTATTGGACCCACGACACGTCCGTGCCGTCGAAATACTGTTGGAGACCACCGAAAGCCAGTTCCGGCGCCGCGGTGGAGCCGTGATCGACACAGGTGAAGAGTTCGACCAGCTGCACGGGCTTGGCATCCTCGCCCTTGCCGCCTTCCCCAAATCGATCAGCAGGATGAAACGCCGGCACCCGCCCTTCGAGAAGCTGTTCCGCGTCACCCATCGAGAAACTCGCCCGGAAGTCGGCGTCGCGGTTGAGGCGATCAAGACCGCGAAAGGCATCTGCTGGAGCATCGTCGCTGATGGCCGCCTGCACGAACCGCGACCACGCACGCGCAGCCTTTCCTGTTCGTTCGTACAGCTCCCCGAGCCAGAGATTGACCAGCGGATCACGAGGAAGACCAAACGCCGCGGATAGCAGCGCCCGACGAGCCTCCTTGAGGTCATTCCGCTGAAGCGCGATCTGACCCGTGCGAGCCAGGATCTGATGTGCCGCCACGCCGTTCAGGTCGGTAGACGCCGATTCCTGGCCGATCTTGAGCACCTCCGTCGCAAGCTCGTACTTGTCCGTTCGCTTTCCGGCAATCAACGCATCGGCCAAGGTGACTAGACTTGCGGCCCGACGGTTCTCAGGCGTCAGATCCGCGCGCATCCGCACTGCACGAGTGATCGCCTCACGGGGACCGGCCGTGTCTTCGAGTCTGAGCGCCAACAGCTTCTCCGCAGCCTCCTTCGCCAGCCGGGATGTCGCGTGACCCTTCACGAATGACTCGATCGCCTCCGCATTCCCATCCGTCCGTGCCTGATAGTACGCCCGCTCCTCGATGGGAAACCTGGGCTCGCGCGTCTGCTCAAACAGCATCCGCCGATGCGTCTGGTCGATGGTCACACGGAGACTGCTCAGCAGATTCACACCCAGCACCAGATCCGGCCGCGGCTCCGGGGCTTCGGACAGGTCTTCCGGGCGAAACGCCACAAGGCGAGCGAGGTTGAGCCCGCCGAGGCTCAGCGGGTCGATCGCACCACCGGCTGAGCCCGCCAGATCCGCGGCGGTCGAATCGATAATCGTGTCGTTGCCCGAGGTCATGAACCGCGTGCGGAGCGTGAATCCGTCCGCGGCAACCGCCTTCAACCAGTAACCCGAGCCTGACTCCTCGTACGGCACGACCGTGGCTTTCGAGACCCCGTCGCTGCCGCTCCTCTCCCCTTCGCTCAGCACCGCCTCCTCGCCCGGCAACAGCCTGAGAACACCCTCGCCAATCTCGATCTGGACGCCGAACTGCTCAAACGCCGGCAGACCGAGGTACGCGATCGCCGGGATCTCGCCCAGCTCCGGAGCATAGTCCCGCGACAAGTCCTCCAGTTCCTTGAGCCCCGTGGCGTGGGTCTTCAGGTTCCCCAGAGCCAGATCACCGAAACGCACCTCCCCCCGTGAATCTCCGCCGATCTCCAGCAGCTTGCCGCTACGCTCATGGATCACCAGCGGCATCTTCAGACCCAGCTCAATGACGACGTTCGCCGGTATACCCTTGCTCGGACCGTGGATCGTACCCATGGCGCACGGCCGACCATCCACGACCTTGAACCTGATCTCCGCAGCGGCCTGAACGGGAACCTCAAAGGCCCAGATGGCCGCCATCACGCCGGCAACGAAGGCATGAAAGGGTGCCCGCCCAGAACACCATCGCCATAAGAAGCGAACGCGCAATACCATCGGCCTCCTATTATTTGGGGTTCGCCCCGTCTGCCATCCCCCGACGGCGACGGTAACCACCCATTCCTCGCATCCGTTCACGGGGTCATGCCCCGTCGTCTCGGGCGAAAAACGTGATTCTACCAGTCCGCCTTCCGGATGCGTAGTAGAAAAGCACCGCGACGGGATCACTTCGAGCAGGACGCTGCACCCGCTCTCGAAAAGAACAGGGCGCCGACAGCTAGGCCAGGCTGTGCGATCCTGGCCCTGCGCGAGGCGGAACATCGTTGACCTCGCAGCCACCGGAGAGGCCAGGTCCCGGGAAAGCGGTCAATCCAAATCGTCTCCCGGCGGCGCGCAACAGGTGCGGTTCGGCCATCCGAGACCCGTCGGTATCCACTTCCCACTCAGTAAACGACTTCAGTGAGCACCGTTCGTTAGTCATTTTCCCGCTGGCCAGCTCGGCGACGGTCAACGGCTTGCCCTGGGACCGGCCCGAGGCCCCCGCGGACTCTCGTTGCGGGGTTCGGTACCCTGCCGCCAGCCATTCGGCGATGAGCCGGTGGCAGGCTTCCCTGCACTCTGGCGAGTCCCATTCCCCGAGGTCGATCTCGTGGTGTCTGTTCGTGTCTGCGTCGTGGCGTGGGGTGATCGCTCGCCCGCCCTTCCGGCGGTACATCGGCGAGAACGGCTTCCTAGGCACGGCTCCGATACCTTTCCGGCGTGTTTCAGCCACGTTGTGCGACGTTCTGCCGCACCAAAACTGCCGTATCGGTGCCCTGCGGCCACCTGGCCGATTCTGTAGGTGAAGACCTCACCGGTATTCGCTTTCATTGAGGGCGCTGGGACTCGAACCCAGGACACACGGCTTAAAAGGCCGTTGCTCTGCCGACTGAGCTACGCCCCCTGCGAAGCTGGATCGCCGGTCACTCAGGAACGCCCGCCTGGGGCAACAAGCGGCCATCTGCGCGAGGCCGTCATTCTATTCGCGGCCCCCACTTCGATCAACTGCCCTCGACTTCTCGGCTTCGGGAGGGGAAAGGCCACACTCCTGGGTGACGGCTCGGTCCGTCTGTATCTGGAACGGCCTCGATTCCCCGGCAACCAGCTGCTCGACGAGCCTGTCATACATGAGCAGGACAACCGTCCTGGTACCCGAACCGGCAACGGCATGACTGCTAGGCCTCTGCGGACACCGGCCCCGGCGTCGTGCCCGCCGACGATGACTCCCAGACCCACCAATCAGAGAACCGTGTTTTCTCGAGCCTCAACCGGAGCAGGCCCCGGTATCCTCGCGGCCACTTCAATCGGCACAAGCCGGATTACCTGGCTCACCTGCCCCGCAGAAGCACCGCTGGAAGACGCCGAAGTCGACCATATCGACATCGCCGTCTTTGTCGAAGTTGGCCCGCTGACAGGTTGCCGTCTCGCTGTAGGGAATCGCGGGGCCTGAGTAACAGCCTGCAAAAACCGTCAGATCGTCCCTATCCACGTCGCCGTCGAAATCGAAGTCGGCCGGCAGCGGGGGCGGACAGAGGTTGGGTTCGCAGGCGGCGTCCTGGGTCCACACTCTGCCGTGGGCGGCCGTGCATGCCACTTGGGACAACTGCTCGCAGCGGCCGTCGTAGAAGCAGCAGGCTCCCTCAGGCGGAGGAGGCCCTTCAGTGAGAACAAAGAGATAGAAGAAGCTGGTGTCAAAGAAGTACCCGCTCGAGTCGTACGCGGAATGGCTGAACTCAAGGGCCTCACCCGCAAAAACGGGCACGATCACGTCACTGCTCGTGTTTTGGTTGAGGTCGGCAATGCGGGTGCCGGCGCGGCTCAGCTGCAGCGAGAAGGTCTGCGCGTAGCTGCTCCAAGGGGTGCAGCGAATCGACAAGAGCATCTCCAGCGGACTACCCGCCGGATGAGCGGCAGACGTTCCGAGCGTCAAAACACCCGTCACTTGCCCCTCGGCCCATCCGCTAGGAACCGGCCACATCTCCGGCGGCCCCCAGAAAAGACAGTCACCGGTGAAGGGATCCCATTCCATGCACATGGGCGGGCCTTCCTCCATGCCCTCCTCTCCCCGAAGGCGAGCTGCGCCACGAGCTTGGCCGTTCACACTCTTCTTGAAGAGCACATTTGCCCCCGAGTAGGAGTACATGATTGTCCCCCATCCAAAACCCTCACTCCTTGCAGCTCCATTCCCCACGGTGGCGATCCCGCCATACTGCGTGCTGGCCGTCGCGGTAAACGAAATGGTGACATCTACCGGTGCAGGCGGATCGGGCAAATCGGAGGGCTCGGTAATCGTGAGATCGAATCCTGAGCCCCCGCCGACGAGCTGCAGGTTGTCGAACATAGCAGAGCTGAATCCGGCGACGGTGCCTACCCTCACCACGACAACCACCTGACCGTCAGTCGCGAACACCTGATTCCCGTTCCCGCCGGGATGGAGGGAGTTCGTGATCGGTTCCCAATCCCAGTCACTCGGCGGATTCAGCCCCCACGAGTCCTTGGCTGCAACGATATCACCAATGACCTGGCCCTCGATTCGGGCAAGGAGTTCCGCGTCGCTCAAACCGGCAGTACCGCTGAAGAGCATGACTTGCGCCCAACCCATCACACCCAGTATTCCGCTCCAGTCACCTTGAATGCTGTACGTGTCCGGCATGACGTTGACGCGCTGGAACCAGCCGTGTTCGCCTGTGCCGGCAGAATAATGGAGCCGCCCCGCGGGCGGGCTCGTTCCCGCAATGGCCAACAGCCATTGGCTGCCGCTGCTCCAGGGCGCCGCCCAGCGGTTCCATCCCGTCTCCCCAGCCGACCAGTCACCGTTCACCAGCCAGTTGTACTGGCCTACAGCGGGAGACGGCGAAAGCCAGAGGTGTACGGCACACATCACCCCGACGACAGAAGGTCCAAATCGCATGCACATATCCCGATCCTCCGGACGAACAAGAGACACGCTGCTTACAAATGTCTGAGGAAACACCCGACCCAGCCAAGTGCCAGGATATATTCTCGGACCGGCCATGTCAAGTCACACATCATGTTCTGGATGTACGCTTCCAGGGTCGGACGAGCCCCCGACCCGGCGACAGCAGGCCCAAGGAGAACCACGACCCGGCCGCGGCTCCTTCCGTCTGCACGTGAAACAGCCACGACTCGCCGGTGCTGATTCAAGCGGCTCCTCTGTCTCGTGGTATCTACTGGGATAGGCTCTAACTGGAACGCCGCCGCTTTGAGGTGGCCGAGATCGCCCGGTCGCTGGCCCAGGCCCGGATGTACTTGACCTGCTCGCTCATCGTCTTCGACAGCGGAACAATGTCCTCCAGGGCCGGCAGCAGGTGCTTGTCCGTAAGCGGCTCGTTGGCCAGACGCGAGGCGGTCAGGGCTGAGATCACCGCCTGCTCGATCTCCGCGCCGGTCCACCCCTCCGTCCGCACCGTCGCCAAATCGAGCGATAGCCCAGCCGTCTCCATCCGCCGCCGCTGCAGGTGAATGCGGAAGATCTCCATGCGTTCCGGCTGATCGGGCAAATCGATGAAGAACACTTGGTCAAACCGGCCTTTGCGGATCATCTCTGCAGGCAGCAGGTCGATGCGGTTGGCGGTGGCGGCCACGAACAATCCCTTGGGCTTCTCCTGCATCCAGGTGAGGAAGTAGCCAAAGATACGGTCCAGCACGCCGGAGCTGTCCTGGTGCTGCCGCGAGATCGCGTTCTCGATCTCGTCGAACCAGACAACGGCCGGAGCGATCTCCTCCATGGTGCGGCAGGCCTCGGCGAAAACCCGCTCGGCGTTGCCCAGCCCGGCCGCGAATACCTGGGACATGTCCACGCGGTACAGCGGCAGGGCAAACGCACTGGCCACCGCCCGGGCAGTCAGGCTCTTGCCGCAGCCGGAGACACCCATCAGCAGAATGCCCTTGGGCACAATCTCCGAGGTCACGCCCTCCTCGGAGAAGAAGAGCCCCTTTCGCTGCTCCAGCCATTTCTTCAGCGCATCGACACCCCCGACCTGATCGATCCCCACCGTGTCAGGCACGTATTCCATCAGCCCGCTTTTGCGAACCAGCAGCCGCTTTTCCTCCTGGAGCAAGGGCACAACCGACGGATCGAGCCGGTGCGCCTGGGCGAAGGCAAAACGAATCGCGTGTCGGGCTTCGTCGAACGTCAGCCCCTGCAACGCCCGACCCAGAACGTAGCGGGCCTCTGGACCCAGATCGCCGGCCGCTCCAAGCCCCGCCGCCTCCTCGGTCAGCAACGACGCCAATTCAACCAGGTCCGGCATCGGCAGTTTGAGAAACGCGACCTCACGCTCGATCTCCGGCGGAACGACCTTCACCGGCGAACAGATCACCACCGCCTTGCGATTCTTCAGGCAGGCGTGATAGACATCGCGCAACCGGCGGCGAACCGCGGCCGATTCGCGGATAAACTCATGGAAGTCCTTCAACAGGAAAATGGCCGGCGTCGGGTACGAGACCACGAAATCCAGGACGCCGCGGGCGCCGTCGGGCTGCGACTGGCTGACCCGACCGCCCTCCACCAGCCCGTCGGTGATGCTCCAGACGAACAACTGGCTGCCGCCACCTTGCCGAAACTCCGCCGCCTGGGTCACCAGGGACAAGACCCGGTCTTCCTCGGGTGATTGAACGTAGATGAGCGGGCGCCCCGCATCCAGCATGTTGCGAATCGCGGCCAGGCCCCGGTTCACCACTTGGGCGTCCACAGGATTATCCTCTCGCACTTGCAGTGACCTGCTTCTCCTTGTCGATGAGCGCATCCAGTAACGCCTCCCGACTCTCGACCTCCATCAGCCGCTCGATCGTCTCCTGATCCAGAATCCTCATCAGTCGGGCGAGGACCCGCAGGTGATGACGATCGTCATGACAGCAGATCAGGAAGAAGAGCCGGCTCAGGTCGTGATACGGCGATCCGAAGCCGATGCCCTTGGACAGTCGACCAACGCAAATCAGCGGCTCGGCCGAAGCGTAAGGCATCGGCTGACGGGGGTGGGGAATAGCGACACCGTACATCAGCGCGGTCGAACAGAGAGCCTCGCGCTGCTCCAGGGCTTCCAGGAGTCCCTTGGCATCAAACAGCTGCCCGGTCCGCTCGGCCAACTTGACCAGTTCCCGGAGAACCGAGGCCCGGGTCCGGGCCGGCAAGTTCGCGTCAACCCCTTCCCAGCCAATCAGACTCGTGACGATCAGGTCGCCAGACTCCGCCCCCATCGTCTGTTCCAGGCTGATAAGCCGCTGCTCGTCGAACGTGTGCATCTTCACCTGGAGCCATTCCGTGATCTGGGCCCGATTAAAGCGCCACTCTCCTCCGACCTTGTGACCGGGAAGCTCCCCACGATCCGCCATGCGCCGAACCGCCCGGGCATCCATACCCACGTGCTTCGCGAAGTCGTCCAAGCTCAGATTGCGGTAAGGCACGGCGCCACCTCTAGATCAAACAGCAGCAATGATGAGCCTCATCCTACGCCAATTCCACCCGGAAGGTAAGCCCGGGGATGGAAACGCCGACCACCTCAAGGTATGATATGTTATATAATTAGGCGTCTGCTGCGTCGCGGAGATGGGCAGCCACCAGGATGCCGAGTCGCTTTGGATGGGCTTAGAAG